>PTKB01000175.1 GCA_002937555.1 Alphaproteobacteria bacterium MarineAlpha10_Bin2
GCGCGTTTGCGCCATCTCTTTTAAACTTTTCTGCGCCACCCCTTGTCTCCCTTGTTATCGTTGTCGGCCGTGGCGGCCGGATTTTGTACCGCCGCTATCCCGTTTCCGCGCGCTCCTTGACGCGCCAATAATGTTGCGCCACGTCGTCCAAATGCCCGCGCATGGCCTGTTCGGCCGCATCGACATCATGATCGGCGACGGCTTGGAATATCCGCGCATGCCATTCGTAAGCGCTCTCGGCCACGCCGTGATCGCGCAGCGAGATGTTGCGCTGTTCCGTCAACCAGCCGACCACCGCTTCATGAATGGCGACAAAGACGGGGTTCCTCGGAATTTCGGCAAGAACGTAATGAAAGGTCACGTCGGTGCGTTCGAACGCTTCCATATTGCCCATGGTTTCCCGGTTTTCCGTCAGCGCCTTTTCCAGCCGGGTAATATCCTCGTCGGCCGCCTGCAGCGCGGCGTCGCGCGCCAACCCGATCTCGAAGAACAGCCGCGCTTCCTGCAGATGGCGCACCCCTTGCGCATCCGTCAGCATGTGACGCACGGTTCCGGTCAGGCCGTTAAGAACGGTTTCCGGCGTCGGCTTGGTGACACGTGCGCGCTCGCCGCTGGTAATGGCGACCAAGCCCATTTTTTGCAGGGAAAACAGCGCCTCGCGCACCGAAGGACGGCCGACGCCGAAGCGTTCCATCAGATCGCGCTCCGAAGGCAATTGGTCGCCGAGGCCGAATTCGCCCGAGTGGATCAAACCTTCGAGGCGATCCAACACTTCATCCGACAAGCGGCGCCTTGTGATCGTTTCTCGTTGCATGGTGTACCTGTTATACCACTATCTCAGCTTTATTGGATAGCGTCTATGCGCGCGCAATCGCCTCTTTCCATGGCCGCGCGCGGACAATAGCCTGAGCGCGGCGTTTCATTTCAGACGGGGCGGGAATCATGGCAAGACTTTCAGGAAAAACTGCGGCGATTACCGGCGGCGCGGGCGGCATCGGCGCCGCCATAGCGCGGCTCTTCGCGGAACAGGGCGCAACATTGGCGCTTCTCGATCTCAACGGCGACGGCGCGGCGGAAAACGCCTCGGCCCTGAACGGGGCGGGCCATTATGGCGGCGCCGTGGATGTCGGCGAGGAAGCCTCGGTTGCCAGCGCTTTCGCTACCGCCGCCGAGGCGGTCGGCGAGATCGACATTCTGGTCAATACCGCCGCCATCGCCGGCGCCGCGCCGGTCGAGGAAATGGCGGTGGCGGACTGGGACGATATGATCCGCATCAATCTGCGCGGCACTTTCTTATGCTGCCGCGCGGTTATTCCCGCCATGCGCCAGCGCAAATGGGGCCGTATCGTCAATTTCGCCTCGGAGGTCGCGCATCGCGGCAATCCCGGGCTCAGCCATTATGCCGCGTCCAAGGCGGCGGTCATTGCGTTCAGCAAGTGCCTTGCGCTCGAGGCCGTCGGCGACGGTGTTTGCGTGAACACGCTTTCCCCCGGCCCGACCGACACGTCGATGCTGGCGGGGATCGAAGAAGAGGTGATCGACAAGCTGGTCAATGACCTGATGCCGATCGGCCGTCTCGGCAAGACGGAAGAGATCGCCGCCGCGGCGCTATTCCTGGCCTCGGACGATGCTTCTTTTTGCGTCGGCACCACCCTCAATGTGAATGGCGGCACCTACCTGCACTGAATTACATGGCGGCGATGACCGCCTGGGCTTCATCGGCGAGCTTGGTGAGCAATTCGCCGGCCGGCAGGGGGCGCGCAAGCGCTGCGGCCTGCCCCGCCCACATCACCATGAGATCACTCGAATCGCGTTTGCGGCTGGCGGCGTTGAGCGGGCCTGACAGGCTGTATTGCAGCGGGAACGCCAAGGGCTCGGCGCCGCTTTCGTTCATTTCGGTAATATAGCGGTTGACGATCGCCCGCGCCGGGCGGCCGGAGATGGTGCGCGTCACCTGGGTTGTCTCGCCGCGTGCTTGCAGCAACAGCTCGCGGTGCACGGGATGCATTTCCGTTTCCGGACAGGCGAGAAAGGCGGTGCCGATTTGCACCCCGCTGGCGCCGAGCGCGAATGCCGCGGCAATGCCGCGCCCATCGGCGACGGCGCCAGCGGCGATCACCGGGACGCTGACGGCATCGGCTACCTGCGGCACCAGCGCGAAGGTGCCGACGGTGCCGGATTCAACATCGCCTAAAAACGTCGCGCGGTGCCCGCCCGCCTCGTAGCCTTGCGCGATGACGGCGTCGACGCCGCCTTGTTCGAGGGCCACGGCTTCGCGCACGGTCGTCGCCGAGGCGAGAATGACGGCGCCCGAGGCTTTCAACGTTTCGATCGTGGCGTGCTCGGGCAGGCCGAAATGAAAGCTGACCACCGGCGGCTTGAGCGCCGTGACGGCTGCCAGCATCTCGGCGCCGAAGATTGGAAATACCGATCGCGCCGCCGGCGCTTCGCCGAGTTCTAATTCGGCATAATAAGGCGCGAGGCGCTGGCGCATGGCAGTTTCGGCCTCGGAATCGGCGACCGGTTCGTCATGGACGAAAAAATTGACGTTGAACGCCCTGTTGGTGTCGGCCCGGAGCGCGCCCACCTGCTCGGCGAACTTCTCCGGCGTGAACGGCGCGCACCCTAGCGAGCCCAGACCGCCGGCATTACTCACCGCGGCGGCCAGCGCCGGGGTCGCCGCGCTTGCCATCGGCGCCTGGATGATTGGATGCTCGACGCCGAGCAGTTCCGAAAGATCGTTTCTTGGCCAACCGGCCATTAATTATCGCCGAGGGCCGCGAGCGCCTCGTCCATTGTCATGACGTCGCCGAACTGCTGGATAATGGTCTCGAGCGCGGCGCGATGCTCCTCGTCCGAGAGTGCGGCGCAGCAGTCGGACAGCATCACGGTTTTAAAATCGAGCATCATGGCGTCGCGAGCCGTCGATTCGCAGCACACGTTGGTCTTGGTGCCGGCAATCAGCAGTGTGTCGATACCCTGGCCGAGCAGCAGGCTCTCGAGCGAAGACGAACCCGAAATAAGCGCGCTGTAACGGTTTTTGAAAATTTGTGTGTCTTCAGGCGCGACATCGAGCTCGGGCCAGATTTTTTGCCCGTCGGCGCCGGGCGCCAGCCCTTCGATGGTTTTCTGGCGCACTTTGGCGGCGACGAAATGCTCGAAAAACCCCGGCCAATCGCTCTTGCCGCCGCTGTTGCTGTTGGCGTGCGTCACCCATACCACCAACACGCCGATCTCGCGCAGGCACGCGCTCAGGCGGTTGATGTTGGCGACGATGTCGCGGCCCCTGGGCACTTCGACGGGCGCGCCGGGACGGAGAAACGTATTCTGCATGTCGATGACGATCAGCGCCGTTTTCGCTGGCGCCAGATTTTCGAAAAGATGTAGCCGCCCGCGCCGCGCCATGACGCGCTCGATGATCTCCGGTCGGATTTCGATGTCATGCATGGCGGCGTCTAAACGTGGACGACATCATTCAGAAACGGATCGCCCGCGAGCGCCGTTTCGCTATCGAGGAGCGCGGCGCAGCCGGGGCAGTAGAAGCACCGCAGCAGGACATTGGCGGCGTTCGAATAAGGCTCGCCGCCGGCGCCCTTCAACGGCGTTTCGCCGAGGCGTGCGGCCTCCTTCCACGGCTCGCCCGACGGCCCGAGGGCGTGCCCGCAGGCCATGCATGCGATTTCGCCGCTCTCGTTGACCACCAGGGATGCCGAAATGCGGGTGTTCATTCCGCCGCCTCCTGGCCAAGGCGGCCGGCGCGGATCGCTTCGCGCGCCAGCGTGCTCGCGGCGGCGTCCACCTCTCCCGCGCTATCGAGCACGACGCCATAAACATTACGCGCCACGCCTTCGCTCACACTGCCTTCGCGCACGTCGCGGGCGATCTTATCCGGCTCGCGCTCAAGCGGGTCGCCGTAACCGCCACCGCCGTCGGAACGCACATAGAGCACGTCCTGATCCATCAGCGGGAAGACGCCCCAGGAGATCGATTCCTGTTCGCCGGTCATTTGCTCGGATGAGGTGGCGAAGGGATTGACGTTCTTGCCGTCCTCCGCCGCCTCGTTGTTGTGCACCCAGCGGAAATTGCACGGTGCGCCGGGATAACCGCCGCCCAAGCCATCGCTCATGGAAAACTTGGTGCCCTTGCCGGAGACCACGTAATGGATGCCGCCATCGGGCGAATCATGCTGCTGGATGGCGTATTCGAGCCCGGTGCCGCCGCGGTATTTTCCCGGACCGCCGGAATCTCTGGTGGCACGGCGGAACAGGTAGCGCACCGGGAAATGGCTTTCCGTCGTCTCGACATTGGCCATGCGGCCGATCGGATTGGGGATCTCGCCGCCGACATCGACGCCGTCAGCGAAGCTGCGCCCGCCGCCGGCGCCGCCGAAGGTCTCGGTCATGATGCCGATGGCTTCCTGATTTTTTTGGTTTTGGCCGAACATGAAGATCGCGAAATGGCTGCCATGCCACACCGCCGTCGCCTCCTTGGCGTATTTCTCGCTAGCCGAAAGCATCTTGGAGATGCAGATGCAAGCGGCGTTGTTGACCGACTGGATGGCGCCGACGGTGGCGAGCGAGATCGGCGCCGGGCGGGTGCAGTTCACGATCGTGCCTTCCGGCGCGATCATCGAAATCGGCCGCAGCACGCCGTCGTTCCAGGTGATATCGTAACAGAGCAGCGGGAAGAGCGGCGCGAAGAAGCCGCCCCAGGCGGCCCAGTAGGCGCAATTGATGCCGTATTTCGATTGCTGGCTGGAGCCGGTGAAATCGAAAGTGAGGGTGTCGTTCTTCTTGGTCATGGCGAGAAGGACGCGGTAGGTCTCTTCTTCGATATCGAAATATTGCCGTGATTCCCAGCGCCCGTCGGGTAATTCGCGCAGGCGCTCGCGGAAGCTTTGCTCGGATTGGTCGACGAGCATCTGGCACGCTTGGTCGACGGGTTTGGGGCCGTATTTATCGACCAGCGCCACCATGCGCTCGCGCGCCACATTGTTGGCGGCGATCATCGAGGAGAGATCGAGCGCCACCATCTCGGGCGCGCGCACCATGTTGAGGAGGGTGTCCATGATGTCGGTGTTCATCTCGCCGCCCTCGACCAGCTTGAGGCCGGGCGAGGAAAAGCCCTCGGTGAAGATATCGCGCGAATCCGGGCTGAAGCCGCCCGGCACCATGGCGCCGATGTCATAGACATGGACGAAGCACGCACTCCACGCCACCAGCTCGCCGTCATAGTGAATCGGCGCTACGAGATAAACGTCGGAGGTATGGAGCGCCGCCGTATAGGGGCAGTTGGTCAAAAAGACATCGCCCGCGTTGATGCGCCCCTCGAAACGCCGGATGATCGCCTTGCAGGCCTCCGCCGCGCTGGTCAGATGGTGCAGGAAACCGACGCCGCCCATCAACAACGAGCCGTCGCGGCGGTAGAGCGAGACCATCAGGTCGTGGCCCTCATTGGTGATGGCGCTGCCGGAGACGTGTTTCAGGGTTATCACCGCTTCATCGATGACGCGGTAAAGCCGGTGGCGGATGATCGAGAATGTGATCGGGTCCATGGCAATGCCCTATACCAAGGAGGGGTGATAATGACGCATAAGGATCGTCCATGCAGCCCGTCGGGTAGGAGGGAGGCCACAGGCGATGTGGCCCATCGGCAAGGCCTTCCGACGCCCTCC
>PTKB01000176.1 GCA_002937555.1 Alphaproteobacteria bacterium MarineAlpha10_Bin2
CGAGCTATTCTATTCCCTGAAGGAGGCACAAATCGTCATCGAAGAATGGACAAAACACTACAACACCAAGAGACCGCACAGTGCTTTGGGCTACCGCCCTCCGGCCCCGGAAACCGTCGTCCCGATGTACCAAAAGCCGGCCATGCACTAACATTCAAACTGGACCACTCAAATGGGGCAGATCAGAAATCCTACAGTCTTTCGCCGGTGGCCTCGGGCTGGAGACGGTGGCGGAATGTGTCGAAACGGAACGCGTCGCTGAAGTTCTATCGCGCTACGGCGTGACTTACATGCAGGGTTATCATTTCGGCGCACCGAGCGCGAACCGGCCGTGGAACCCAAAGGCGCCGGCGCTCCAGGTGGTGCCTGAAAACGCGACCGCAGAGCAATTCCAAACATCGGAGCGGCGCCGGCCCAACCTGCCGGCCGGCGGCAAAGTCATCAGCCTCGTCACCCGGCACTGAAGCTATTTGAAGCGCCGGTTTAGGGAGCCGGATGCAATCGCCGCACAGCGACTTACTATTCCCGGCCCGCCTTGCGGGCCAGATCGTCCAGCTGCGTCTGCATATTGTCCAACTGGCCCTTCAGGACGGAAATTTCATCGCCGTCGCCGCCATTGCCGTCCGGCGCTTGGGGCGTATCGTCCGGCGGCGGCGCCGGTTTGGCGGCGCGCTGTTCACCGGCGGGCGTGCCACGCGGAGAGAACATGTTGAGCGCCTTTTGAAAGGCGGCCATATTCTGGCGCCCCATCTCCTCGAACTCGGTCATCGGAAACACGCCGCCGAACGCTTCGTCGATGCGCGAGCGCATGCGTTCCTGATTGTGGCTGAAGTTTTCCATCGTCAGTTCGAGATAGCGCGGCACCAGGGCCTGCATCGAATCGTCATAGAGACGAATGAGCTGGCGTAAAAAACCGATCGGCAGCAGGCTCTGCCCCTTCGATTCCTCTTCAACGATGATCTGCGTCAGCACTTGATGGGTGATGTCTTCGCCCGTTTTGGCGTCGCGCACGACAAACTCTGTGCCGTCCTTGACCATCTGACAGAGATGATCGAGCGTGACGTAACTGCTGGTCGCGGTGTTGTAGAGCCGTCGGTTCGCGTATTTCTTAATCGTCACCGACTCGCCATTGGCGCCGCCGGAAATATTATCTTCTGTCATGCACTCGCCTGCCGTGGCCAACCCGGCCATTGTCGAAGATCGCATTAGTCTGGCAGTAATTGCTGCGTTGCGCAAATTAATGTTGCGGCGCGTCATTCGAGACCGATGGGTAAGATTGGGCTATATTACCGCGATGAATGAAGGCAGTGATGGCGGCGCATCATCGGACGCAAATGAAGGTGAACTTCGCGCGCTGGCCACGCGTTTCGTCGATTTATGGCAGCGCCAGCTGGAAATCATGGCCGAAGACCCGGCCTTGAGCGAAATGATGGCGGCCTACAGAAAATTCGGCGCCCCGGGTTTCGGTACGGGCGGCGGCACGGATGAAAGCGGAACCCCGAATGACAGCAGCGGAAAAACAGCAACATCCGGAACCGCGCCAGGGGCCGAGGCCGCTGATGCTTCATCTCGGCAGCGCGGCAGCGAGCTGGATGAGCTCGCTCGCCGTGTTGCCGCATGCGAGGAGCGGCTCGCTCAGTTGGAAAAGGGAACTGGCGGCGGAAGCGCAAGCGCTGGCAAGCGCGCTCGCAAACCAAAAACCTGAAGCACTCGCCAGCGCGGTAAGCGGCGAAGTCCACCGCCGCATGGCGGATTTTCTCGACGGCATCGAACGCTATCGCCAGCACCCCTATCGGCGTGGCCTAGAATCCGCCGACGACGCTCCTCGCGTGCTTTGGCAGGAAGGATCGAGCCGCTTGTTGGATTATGGCAGCGGCGCGGCGGACGGTCGGACCGCGACGGCGCTGTTCGTCCCCTCGCTCATCAACCGCGCCTATATTCTCGACTTGTCGCGCGATCGCAGCCTGATGCGCTATCTCGCCGCCTCTGGCATGCGCCCGATGCTGCTCGATTGGGGTGCGCCGGCTGGCGATGAGCGTCACTTCGGCCTTGACGAATATATCGCCGGGCGGCTCGATGCGGCGCTCGACGCGGCGCTCGACGCAGCCGGGCAACCCATCGCGCTCGCCGGCTATTGCATGGGCGGGTTGTTGGCGATGCCGGCGGCGCTGGCGCGGCCGGGCGATATTTCGTCGTTGGTTCTGATGGCGACACCGTGGGATTTCCATTCCGACGGGCAAGGCGACATCATCGGTGCGCTCAATCTGCCGCTCGAGACGATAATTTCGAGCATGGGCGTGTTGCCGGTCGATGTCATCCAGGCATTGTTCGCGGCGCTCGATCCGCTGCTGGCGGCGCGCAAGTTCAGCCATTTCGCCAAGCTTGCGCCGAAAAGCGCGGCGGCGCGCAATTTCGTCGCCTTGGAGGATTGGCTGAACGATGGCGTCGTGCTCTCAGGTGGCGTCGCGCGCGAATGCCTGCTCGGCTGGTACGGCGAAAATTTGCCGGCGCGCGGGCGCTGGCAGGTTGCCGGCAAGGCGGTTCATCCGCAGCGCCTGGAGCCGCCGACCCTCAATATCGTGCCGCAACGCGACCGCATCGTACCGCCCGAATCGGCGGAGCCCCTGAGCGCGCTTATTCCCGCGGTGGAAACCTGGCGTCCGGCGCTCGGCCATATCGGTATGATCGCCAGTCCGCGCGCCAAACGCAGCTTGTGGCGCGCGCTCGCGGCGTGGATCAAAGCGCGGCAGCCTGAGGGCTAACGCAGGCGCTTGCTTGCATTCGCCTGTCCGGCGCGCCATATCTGTCGACAGAAAATTAAACAGGGAGAAAGACATGGCCAGAGTCGCGCTCGTCACCGGCGGCACACGCGGAATTGGCGCTGCCATATCCATATCGCTTCAACAGGAAGGCCATAAAGTGGCCGCGGTTTACGCGCGCGACGACGCGGCGGCGGAAGCGTTTCATAAGGAAAGCGGCATTTCGGTTTACAAATGGGATGTCGGCGATTTCAAGCAATGCCAGGACGGAGTCCCCCGCGTCGAGGCGGATTTGGGTGCCGTCGAAATCCTTGTCAACAATGCCGGCATAACGCGCGACGCCACATTGCACCGGATGGCACCGGAGCAATGGCAGGACGTGCTCGATACCAATATCGGCTCCTGTTTCAACATGTGCCGCTGCGTCATCGAAGCGATGCGCGCCGGTCGCTTCGGCAGAATCGTCAATATCGGCTCGATCAACGGTCAGGCCGGGCAATATGGCCAGGTCAATTATGCCGCCGCCAAATCGGGCATTCACGGATTTACCAAGGCGCTGGCCCAGGAAGGCGCCAAATCCGGAATCACCGTAAACGCCGTCGCGCCCGGTTATGTCGATACCGATATGGTGCGCGCGGTGCCGGAGAATGTGTTGGAAAAAATTGTTGCCAGCATTCCGGTCGGGCGGCTCGGCCGCGCCGGCGATATCGCGCGCACGGTAAAGTTTCTCGTCGCCGATGACGCGGATTTTATCACCGGCTCGACGATTTCGGTCAATGGCGGCCACCACATGTATTAGCGGCAAGGCACCGCAATAGGACATAGAAAGAGGAAGAAAATATGCCGCGTTTGGCTTTGGTGACCGGCGGAACGAGAGGAATCGGTGCAGGAATCGCCCAGGCTCTTAAAGATGCCGGCCACCGGGTGGTGGTGAATTATCACAGCGCCGATGACGTCGCCGAAAATTTCGCAGCCGAGAGCGGCATCCCGGCATTCAAATGGGATGTCAGCGATTTCGCCGCCTGCCGGGCAGGCGTCGATGAGGTGCGTCAACAGCATGGACCGGTCGATATACTGATCAACAATGCCGGCACGGTGTCGGACAATAAGTTCGAAAACATGGATGAGGCGCAGTGGCACCGTGTGGTACGAGTCAATTTGGATTCGGTGTTCCATATGAGCCAGCAAGTCTATACCGACATGATGGCGCGGAAATGGGGCCGCATCGTCAATATCGGTTCGATGAACGGCCAGGCGGGCCAGCTCAACCAGGTCAATTACGTCGCCGCCAAGGCGGGCATGCATGGCTTCACCAAGGCACTGGCGCAGGAAGGCGCCAAGCACGGCATCACCGTCAATACCGTGGCGCCGGGCTATGTCGATACCTATCTGATGCGCGAAATGCCTGAGCGGATCCTAAATAAGATCGTCGATAAATCTCCCATTCACCGGCTCGGCACGGAACAGGAAGTCGGCCATGCGGTGGTCTTTCTGGTCGATGAAAAATCGGCCTGGACCACGGGCTCGACCCTTACGATGAACGGCGGCACCCAAATGTACTAGGCGCCGGCGCCGGGCGAGAATCCGGGTGGCGCCAATTCGAAGCCGGCGAATTCAAACGCCGGGGATACCGTGCAGCCGACCAATGTCCACTCGCCCAGCGAGGCGGCGCTTTGCCACGCCCCTTTGGGGACAATCGCTTGCGGGCGTTCGCCCGATGCCAAATCCGCGCCGAGGCGGATATGCTCCGCCTCGCCCGAATCCGGACTTAATGAAAGCGTGAGGGCGGCGCCGGCATAGTAATGCCAGATCTCCGCCGCATCGACGCGGTGCCAATGCGACCGCTCTCCGGCGCGCAGTAAATAATAGATCGCCGAGCCCGCGCCGCGTTCGCCTTGCGGCACGCTTTCGCGCCATGTCTCACGGTAGTGCCCACCCTCCGGGTACGGTACGAGCGCCAGCCGTTCGATAATCTCTTGCGCTGAATTCGCCAAAAGCCTCAACCCTCCAATGTCCAAGACGCGATCCGCCCCATCTTGCCATGCTATGATACGGCGTTATGCGCCCCCATGTTCTCGAGCTTAAGGAATTTTATGCAACCCGGCGCGGCCAGAATGCGCGCCGTGTGATTCGCCGCGCCGTCCGCGCCATGTGGCCGACGCTCGCGGACGAGGCGCTGCTTGGCCTCGGCTTCGCGACGCCGTGTCTCGGCATTTACCGCGAAGAGGCCGAACGCGTGGTGGCGCTGATGCCGGCGAGCCAGGGCGTGATTGCATGGCCGGGCGATGCGAAGCGGTTGGTCGCCGTGGCCGAGGAGCCGGAATTGCCGCTGGCCGATAATTCGATGGACAAGATCCTGTTGCTCCACGCTCTTGAGCTAAGCGAGGAGTTGCATCCGATGATGGGTGAAATTTGGCGGGTGCTGCGCCCGCAGGGGCGCTTGCTGGCGGTGGTGCCCAACCGGCGCGGCTTGTGGGCACGGCTCGAGCGCACGCCGTTCGGCCATGGCCATCCGTTTACCGGTGGGCAGCTGACGCGTTTGTTGCGCGACCATGGCTTCGTGCCGCTGCGCCAGAAAATGACGCTTTATGTGCCGCCCAGCCGTTCGCGCATGGTGCTGAGAACGTCCGGATTGTGGCAAAAGCTGGGACAGCGGCTGGCGCGCCCGTTCGGCGGCGTGTTGCTGGTCGAAGCCGAAAAGGAAGTGTACGAGGCCCGGCCCGTCGGCAAGCGCGTGCGGCAAAGAACCGTGGCGCCAGTGCGCGCCAGCGCCATTCCCGCCGGCGCGCGCAACGCCCGAACGACGGGCGGTTGCCGCTAACGCTTCATCGATAGAAGGAAGACGGCCTGTTCGCCGAACAA
>PTKB01000177.1 GCA_002937555.1 Alphaproteobacteria bacterium MarineAlpha10_Bin2
CATCGCCGGCGCGGGCGCGCATATCGGTTTGAATATCGGGATGAAGGCCGCTATCGAACAGCACCCGCCCTTTGGGATGGTCGATCAGATAAGCCGGCACGGGAAAGCGAATCCGGCCCGGCGCATCGGCCATCATCAAATCGAAGGCGCCGCTGATCCAGCCGCAGGTCATCGCATAAACTTTGACCGTCATACTAATATTCTCTTGCCCCAAGGGCGCTTACCAATATTGCATCGAGTCCTTGAACAATTGCCCGAGATCGCCGCGCGAAATGTCACGCGGGGCGATGTCGAGCAGCCGTTTCTGCGGCAGGGTGCGGTCGGTCAAAGCATCGATATCGGCATCGCCGTATCCCAACTCGGCAAGCCCGTTGGGCACCCCGGTCGCGCGCATCAGTCCGATCACCCGCTCGGCCAGCACCTCACCCGCCCGGGCATCGGGAATGTTGCGGATGTCCGCGCCCATCGCTTCGGCGGCGCGCAAATGGCTTGCGGCGGCGGATGGGCCGATTAGACGGTACACCGCCGGTGCGTTGACGATCACCGAAATGCCGTGCGGCACCATGGCGTGATCGTCCGGCCAACCCTCGGGGTGGTAATCGCGCACCAGCCCGGCGACGGCATAGGACATGGCGTGCGGCACATGGCAGCCGGAATTGCCGAAGCCGATCCCCGCCAGCATGCCGGCGAACATCAGCGGCTCGCGCGCCGATAAATCGTCCGGCGTTTGCATTGCGCGCTCGATATTGGCGGCGATCAGCCGGATCGCTTCGCTACAGGCGATCTCGCTATAGGGATTGGCGCCCTGATACATCGGCCGAAGCGCGGGCGTCTCGGGCGCCGGGCGCTCGGTATAGGGTTTCGCGGTCAAGGATTCGATGGCGTGGCTGAACACATCGAACGCGTTGGCGGCGACCACCAGCGGCGGCAGCGACGTCAAGGCGGCAGGATCGAGAATGCCGAGCGACGGGCGCAGCTCGCGGTGTGCGATGCCGGTCTTCATCTCCATCTCCAGCATGTCGAAGATCGCCATGCCGGTGCATTCGCTGGCGGTGCCGAAAGTGGTCGGGCAGGCGATATGCGGCATCAGGGGGCCGGGCACCGGCTGGGCCTTGCCGACCGGCAGATTCACATAAGTCAGCAGGTCTGCCGGATAGGTGGCGTAGAGATTACTCGCCTTGGCGGTATCCATGACCGAGCCGCCGCCGACCGAGACGAAGCCGTCAAACTTGCCTGCGCGAGCGAACTCGGCGCCGGCGAGGAAGGAGCGGTCTGTCGGCTCGACTTCCACTTGGTCATAGATCTCGACATCCAAGCCGGCGTCCCGAAGCGAGCGCGCCGCAGTCGCAACATGTTCAAGTTTGGCGACACGCGGATCGGTATAGAGCGCCACCCGCGTCATGCCGAGCGCCTTGGCGTCCGCGCCGATTTCGCCGATGGCGCCGACGCCGAACTTCAGTTTAGTTGCTTCGATTGTATAGGCGTATTCGCCGCCGTCCCGGCGGGTGAAAGAGGATTGCGGTGACATGGCGGTCTTTCGGTAATTTATTGCTGTTGGGCTAATGTCGGCCGCAGGGCGGGGTGCGTCAAGAACGCCGGGCGGTCACGGGCGTTTGCGGCAAAGGGTTAGCCCGTCGCCGATCGGAACCATCGAGACGCTCACCCGCTCATCGGATTTAATCTTGGCATTGAGGGCGTCGATCGCCGGCGTGTCTTCGCTCCATTTGTCGCGCGCCGCGACGCGGCCGAGATGGAACATATTGTCGAGCGTCAAGAGGCCGCCCGGGCGCAGCAATTCGAGGCAGGCCTCGTAGTAGCCGTCATAGCCCGATTTGTCGGCATCGATGAAGGCGAAATCGTAACTTCCGGCCTGGCCTTCCGCCAGCAGATCCGCAAGAGACGCACGGGCGTCTCCGAGACGCAGCTCGATGTTCTCCGCCAGACCGGCTTCACTCCAATAGCGCTTTGCGGTGTCGGTATAGGTTTCGTTGCTGTCGAGCGCCGTGACATGGCTGTCCGCACCCATCGCAAGGGCCACGGCAAGCGAGCTGTAGCCGGTAAAGACGCCAATTTCGAGATAGCGCTTGGCGCCGATCAATTCCGCCAGGATCGCCATGAAGGCGCCTTGCTCGGGCGTGATCTGCATGATCGCCCATTCATGGCTTGCCGTTTCTTCGCGCAAGCGGGCGAGAATGCCATCCTCGCGAAACCCATGCGCCAGCACATAATCATGCAGCGCCGGGGTCAGTTCCGTCGGCCTGTTCGCCATAAATTATCCATCGGCTGAATTCGCTAGCCTTTGTTGTGAACGAGAAATGCCTTATCCGTGCCGGCCGCGGATTCGGGCGTATGCGAAATGCTCTGCAAGAGCGGCGTGGCCGAATCTTGCACGATCCAGTAGGCATGATCGCCGTCGAGCAGGAGATTGTAGAGCACGGTTCCGCTATCAGCCGCCGCTGCGCGTATCGCGCCCAGCTTTTGATGGCCGAGAGCGCCTTCGGATAAGCCGCGCGGTTCGCCCAGCGCCGCAAGGCGCCACGCGGAACGTTGCATGGTGACGAACGCATCGCCCGGCGCCAGTTTGGCGACTTGGAGCGCGCCGTTCTCTTCCGCGGTAGCGGAGGGGTCGATCGACTTCCAACCGGCGCCGGTCATGAACGGGTGTTCCGCCGTGACGAACAGCGGGCCATTATCGAAGCCGTAAAGTTTACGGCTGCCGAGCGTCACCCGCTCGATCCCGGTCACCTTGTTGTGGGCGCCGTCACGGCCGAGCACAAGCTCACCCACCCGGATTTCCCAAATGGCTTTCAAATGGCCATCCGCCATGACCACCTGGGTCTCTGGCGTGAAGCAACTGCCGCTGCCGCCACCTCCGCCGCCGCTGCCGCCACCGCCGACATTGCCCGACGTCGTGCCGTGCCCGGCGGAAACGCTAGCCGGCGGCGCCGTCAGGCCGGAAGGCGAAACGCTGACACTTCCCGTGGCCGACGCCACCGACGCGGTCTCCCCGGGGTTCACTGACTGCGCGGCGCCGCCGCCGCGCGGCGAGACGGAAACCTGGCCGGAAAATACAGAGACTTCCGTGGCGCCGTTCTCGGCCACGGCGACGGAGAAATCCGTGCCGCGGATGCCGATCGTGGCGACCGGTGTGAGGACCCGGAAGTTCTCGTTCGGCATATTTCCGGTGACAAAGCGAAACAGTCCGACGCCGAGTTCGGCGACCAACTCGCCGGTGCCTTGGTTGGGATCGTAGATGAAGGTATCCAACGTCATTTGGCTCGACGCGCCGAGCCATAAATCCGTTTCGTCCAAGAACCTGATCAATGCGCCGGATTTTTTGACCGTCTCGATCAACTCATCGGCATAGACATGATCGTTCTCATATAAGCGCTCGGAATCGCCGCCCGCTAAAGTGCCGTAAAGCGCAACGCGGATTTCCTCAACATTGCCGATTTCAGCGTTTTCGGCTTGTGCCTGAACGATGGTCAGCGAGATCAAACCTAAGACAAGCACTGCGACCAAAGAGCGTAAGATGATCATAGCCGGATACCTCATCCATCCAATCTAGTCGGGAAATTCGGCACAGAAACCGAGCCGTCCCCGGCGTTGTTTCTATTCGTCGAGTTCGTCGGGCGGCGCTTCCGATGCCGGGTCGTTCGAGATCAATTTTAACGAACCAATTGTGCCGGGTTCGGCTACGGTTTGGTCTCTTTCCTCCGGCGTCTGGGCCATAAATTCAATCGCCTCCGACAGCTGGAAGAGTTTCTGTTTTTCCCGCTCGATGCGGTGGTTCAACGTATCGCATTTGCGCGCAATCTTGGGGTCCGCCCCGCGCAAGGGCTCGAACCGCTGGAGGGAGCGCTCGAGACTGAGCAGATTGGCGTGGCGCCGCCGCAAAGCCGCCTCGGGTTCCGCTTCATTGCCTAAGGAGAAGACGACGCGATATCCGGTGCGCGTTCCACGCTCAGCCTCCTCGACGATTTCGTAGCAAGGCTGCCCGCCGATCCGCTTTTCTCGCACATGCATGGCTATATCTAACCAGAATATGCTTACCGCGACAAAAAATTAGGCAAACTAATTGCCGCCCGCGCCCGGTGCTTAGCTGAGGAACAGCCGATAGGCGGGATTGTCCGTCTCCTTGCGGTAGCTGTAGCCGAGCGCGTCGAGGAAAGCTTGGAATTCGCCACGCTTCTGCTTCGGCACCTGCATGCCGCACAGCACGCGGCCAAAGGCGGCGCCGTGATTGCGGTAGTGAAAGAGGCTGATATTCCAGTCCGCATTCATGCGGTTGAGAAAATTCAATAGGGCGCCGGGGCGTTCGGGAAATTCAAACCGGTAAAGAATCTCGTCGGCGATGTCCGCCGTGTGGCCGCCCACCATATAACGCACATGCAGCTTGGCGGCGTCATTGTCGCTCAAATCGACGACTGCATAACCTTTTCGCGCCAGGTCGCCAAACAGTTTCTGGCGTTCCGCCACGCCGCCGGTCTCGACGCCGACGAAGATCCGCGCCGCCTGATTATCGCCGTAGCGGTAGTTGAACTCGGTTACCTGACGCTTGCCAAGCGCCCGGCAAAAGGCGCGGAAGCTGCCGGGGCGTTCCGGGATGGTGACGGCGAACACCGCCTCGCGCCGCTCGCCCAACTCGGCCCGCTCGGCGACATGGCGCAGACGATCGAAATTCACATTGGCGCCGCTGTCGATGGCGATCAGCACCTTGTTCTTGAGTCCCTCTCGCTGGACGTAATTCTTGAGCCCGGCAACCGCCAGCGCACCGGCCGGTTCGGCGATCGAGCGGGTGTCGTCATAGATGTCCTTGATGGCGGCACAGATTTCATCGACGCTCGCCAACACCACGTCGTCGACCAATTTACGCGCCAGACGGAACGGTTCCTTGCCGACTTGGCGCACCGCCACACCGTCGGCGAAAACGCCGACATGATCGAGGCGTGCGCGCCGGCCGCGCTTGAGGGCGAGGCTGAGGGAGGCGGCGTCCTCCGGCTCGACGCCGATGATCTTGACGTCCGGCCTGAGGGATTTGAGATAGGCGGCGATGCCGGCCACCAGACCGCCGCCGCCAACGGGCACGAAGACGGCGTGCAGCGCGCCGGAATGCTGGCGCAATATCTCCATGGCGATGGTGCCTTGGCCGGCGATGACCTCGGCATCGTCATAGGGATGGATGTAGGTCATGCCGCGCTCCTGGGCGAGCACGAGTGCGCGGGTCTGGGCCTCGTCATAGGCGTCGCCATGAAGCAGAATCCGCGCGCCCCAGCGGCGCACGGCGTTGACCTTGATCTCCGGTGTCGTGCGCGGCATCACCACCAACGCCTTGATCCCGAGCTTGTGAGCGGAGAGCGCCACCCCTTGCGCATGATTGCCTGCCGAGGCGGAGATAACGCCGCGCTTGGCTTCGGCTTTGGAAAGCCCTGCTATCTTGTTGTAGGCGCCGCGCAGCTTGAGCGAAAAACACGGCTGCAAATCCTCGCGCTTCAACAGTACCCGATTGCCGAGGCGCTCCGACAACAAGTCCGCCGCCTCGAGCGGCGTTTCTACCGCAACGCCGTAAACGCGGGCGTTGAGAATTTTCTTGATATAGCGGTCAGGCACG
>PTKB01000178.1 GCA_002937555.1 Alphaproteobacteria bacterium MarineAlpha10_Bin2
GCCGGCGCGCTCGACCTGGCACTCTTGGGCCCCAGGCGCTATGCTGGCGGCGTGGCCAAGGCGGAGTGGCTCGGCGAAGGCCGCGCCCGCGCCACGATTGGCGATATCCGCCGCATGCTGGCGCTGTTCGCTATGGCCTGTTTTTTGGCAGCCGGTCTGGTGGCGCTGATCGCGCTTCTCATTCAAATGCGCTGAGTGGATTTTACCTGGCACGGGCGATCTCCAACAGGCGGTCGAGATCGAGTGCATCTTCGAGATGGCGGGCCAGCGCATCGAGGGTTTCGTCGACACTTGAATCCCAATTCATGACGCCGCGTTGACGCTGCGCGAAGCGGCTGAGGAACGCATGGCGGAAGCCGTCGGCGGCGAACAGGCCATGGACATAACTGCCTGACACCTTGCCATCCCGGGAGCGCGCGCCTTCCTCGCCATGCGGCAGTTCGAGCATCGGGCGCGTGCGGTCCAGCCCGTGCGTGACACCCATATGCATTTCATAGCCGCTGACCGCTTCGCCGCTTTCAAGCTCGCGGCCTGAGACGGCCTCGAGGCGCTTCTCGCCGGTCAGTTCGGTCGCCACGTCCAAATGGCCGAGCCCGTCGGACGATCCGGCCGGGCCTTCGACACCGCCCGGATCGGCAATGCTGCGGCCGAGCATTTGATAGCCGCCGCAAAGGCCCAAGAGGCTGCCGCCCCTTCTCAGATGCGCTTGGATGTCGATGTCCCAGCCCTCGGCGCGGAGTTGCGCCAGATCGGCGCGCGTCGATTTGGAGCCCGGCAGCAGCACCAGATCGGCATCACCCGGCAACGCCCGCCCCGGCTGGACGATCACCAGATCGACATCGGGCTCGGCGCGGAGAGGATCGAGATCGTCGAAGTTGGCGATGCGCGCAAAGCGTGGCACGGCAATGCGAATGGTCCGCCCGGCGCCCGGTACAAGACGCGTGCCGGCGCCGTCGAGGCTGACCGCGTCCTCCGCCGGCAACAGTCCAGCGGCCTCGAAATAAGGCACGATGCCGAGACACGGCGCACCGAGCCCTTCTTCGATCACCGGAACGGCGTCGTCGAACAGGCTGGGATCGCCGCGGAATTTGTTGATTACGCAGCCTTTCACCAATGCGCGCTCTTCCGCTTCGAGCAGGAAGGCAGTGCCGAGCAGGCTGGCGATGACGCCGCCGCGCTCGATATCGCCGATCAGCAACACCGGCACTTGCGCCGCCAATGCGAAACCCATATTGGCGATATCGCCGGGACGGAGATTGACCTCCGCCGGGCTACCGGCGCCTTCCGCCAGCACGATATCGGCCTCGCCGGAGAGGCGTTCGAAGCTTTCCAGCACGGCCGGCATAAGTTCGGGTTTTAGCACATGATAGGCGCGCGCATCGGCCTGGCCGTACACCTTGCCCTGGACGATGACTTGCGCGCCGGTCTCGCTCTCAGGTTTGAGCAGCACCGGGTTCATATCGCTGGTGGGCGGCACGCCGGCGGCGCGCGCCTGCAAGGCCTGGGCGCGGCCGATCTCGGCGTCCGATTCCGTCACCGCCGCATTGTTCGACATGTTTTGCGCCTTGAACGGGCGCACGTTGAGACCGCGCGCGGCATAGGCGCGGCAGAGGCCAGCCACGAGCAACGATTTGCCGACATGTGAGCCGGTGCCTTGAAGCATGAGCGAAGGGGTGCGGGCTGTCATCGGCGCCTCAAAATTCGACCCCGGTCTGCGCTTTTACGCCGGCCTTGAAATGATGCTTGATCTCGCGCATTTCGGTCACCAGATCGGCGGCTTCGATCAATTCATCCTTGGCGTTGCGTCCGGTGACGACGACATGCAGGCCGTCGCGCCTGCCTTCGAGCGTCTGCACGATCTCCGCCAGCGGCAGATAGTCGTAGCGCAGCACGATGTTGAGCTCGTCCAAGACGATCAGATCGTAGCTTTCATCACCCATCATTTCCTGCGCCACCTGCCAGGCGGCTTTGGCGGCGGCGATATCGCGCTGGCGGTCCTGAGTATCCCAGGTAAAGCCCTCGCCCATGGTGCGGATCGTCACGCGCTCGGGAAAATGCTCGAGAATGGCGCGCTCGCCGGTCTGCCATTTGCCTTTGACGAACTGCACCACGCCGACCCGCATGTCATTGCCCATGGCGCGCATGGCAAGGCCGAACGCCGCCGTCGATTTGCCTTTGCCCTTGCCGGTATGGACCATCAACAGGCCCTTCTCTAGGGTCTTGGTGGCGAGCATGCGATCGCGCGCGGCTTTGCGCTTGCCCATGCGCTCGGCGTGATGGCGGTCGCGTTCGGCCTCGGTCATTTGCTTCTTTTGGCTCATTGCGCCGCCTCCCCATAAATTGCACCGCTCAGACTGCCCAAAAGGTCATGCGCCCGGTTGGAGCGTGGCTTCCACAACCCGCGGCGGAGCGCCTCGGCGAGCCGCGCCGCCGTTTCCTTAAGCGCCGCCGGATTGGCTTCGGCCATGAACGCGCGCACTTGATCGTCGGCGATATAGGCGTCGAACACGGCGTCGAAATGGTGATCCTTGACCGCGCCGGTGGTGGCGGCGAAAGCGAACAGGTAATCCACCGTGGCGGCGATTTCAAAGGCGCCTTTGTAGCCGTGCCGCATGACGCCGGCGAGCCATTTGGGATTGACCGCGCGGGCGCGTACGACGCGGCCGATCTCATCTTCAAGGGTGCGGATTTTCGGGTTCTCGGGCAGCGAATGATCGTTGTGATAGCTTGCCGGCGCATGGCCTGAGAGCGCCGTCACCGCCGCCGCGAGACCGCCTTCGAACTGGTAGTAATCGTCGCTGTCCAAGAGATCGTGCTCGCGGTTGTCCTGGTTCTGCACCACTGCCTCGACGGCGCTTAAGCGGCGCTCGAAACTGGCGCGCTCGGCGACGCCTTCCATACCCGCGCCATAGGCCCAGCCGCCCCAGGCGAGATAGGCATCGGCCAAATCCTCCGGTCCCTGCCAGCCGCCCTCGTCGATCAAGGCTTGCAGGCCGGCGCCATAGGCGCCCGGCTTGGATCCGAACACGCGCCAAGCGGCGCGACGCGACGCGTCTTCGGGGGATTGCCCGGCCGCCACCAAGTCGGACGCTTCGCGCGCCACGTTGGCGGCCAGCGGATTGTCTTCTTCGCTTTCATCGAGTGCCGCCACGGCGCGGGCGGCGGAATCGAAGAGATCGATAAGCGCCGGAAATGCATCGCGGAAAAAACCGGAAATGCGCAAGGTCACATCGACGCGCGGACGGTCAAGGAGGTTCAGTGGCAGAATTTCAAAGCCGATCACGCGCCCGCTCGCTGTGTCCCAGCGCGGCCGCGTGCCCATGAGTGCCAAGGCTTGCGCAATGTCGTCGCCGCCGGTGCGCATGTTGGAGGTGCCCCAGGCGCTGAGCGCCATACGGCGCGGCCAGTCGCCATGGCGTTGGGCATGATATTCGACCAGGCGCTGGGCCGATTTCCAACCGAGCTGCCAGGCCGCGGGCGTCGGCACCGCGCGGCTGTCGAGCGAATAGAAATTTCGTCCGGTGGGCAGAACTTCTGGCCGGCCCCGGCTCGGCGCGCCGGACGGCCCCGGCATCACGAAGCGCCCGGCCAGGCCACGCGACACGCCGACGAGTTCGCTTGCGCCGCTAGCGTCGAGCGCCGGTGCGATGCGCTCGCGTACTTCGTCCAACACCGCTTGGGTGCGCTGCCAACCAGCCTCTAAATCGCGTTCACCCGAAATTAAAGCGAGTGCCAGACCTTCCAGCCGTTCAACGCTATCGCCTTGGCTGCGCCATGGGTCCGGTCCTTCCAGCACATTCGGGCGCGGGCCCTTCCACGGTGTTGCCATGTCGCAATCGAGCGGGTCGAAATCGAGGCCAAGATCGGCGGCGAGCGCACGCGTCAAAGAAGCTTCGCCATCAGCGGTGCCGCGCGGACTCCTGGCCAGTGCGAGCAGCAGATCGTTGCGCAACGCACCCTCGGGCGCAGTGCCGAAAATATGCAAGCCGTTCCGGATCTGCATTTCCTTGAGCTCGCACATATAGGCATCGAGCTTGGTCAAGGCCTCGGCGCGGCCGTCGCCGGGTGCGATGCCGCAATCCATGTCGATGCCCTCGCTCCGCGCCAACTCGAGAATACGCTCGGACAAGGGCGTGCAGCGGCGCGGATCGAGTTGGCTAGCTTCGTAATATTCATCGACCAGCGCTTCCAATTCGCGCAGCGGCCCGTAGCTCTCGGCGCGCGTCAAAGGCGGCGTCAGATGATCGATGATCACTGCGGCGCTGCGCCGTTTGGCTTGGCTGCCCTCGCCCGGATCGTTGACGATGAAGGGATAGATATGCGGCAAGGCGCCGAGCGCCGCTTCCGGGAAACAGGCGGCGGAAAGCGCCAACGCCTTGCCCGGCAGCCATTCGAGATTGCCATGCTTGCCGAGATGGAGCACGGCATGGGCGTCGAAGCTGCGGCGCAGCCAGGCGTAAAAGGCGAGATAGCCGTGCGGCGGCGGCAGGTCGGGGTCGTGATAGCTGGCAGCGGGATCGATGTTGTAGCCGCGCGCCGGCTGGATCGCCACGGTGATATTGCCGAATGAGAGCACCGGCAGGGCAAATGATTTTTCTTCCCGGCGATAGAATGGATCGGCCTCGGGCGCGCCCCAGCGTTCGGAAACGCGCGCCCGCGCCTCAAAGTCCAATCCGGCGAGAAAATCGCGGTAATCATCGAGGGTGAAGCGTGCGCCGCCGGAGGATTTGGCGTGCGCCGCCATGGCATTGGTCGGGCCGGCTTGCAGCGCCGTTATCAGGGCAGCGCCGTCGGCGGGCAGCGCATCCAGCGTATAGCCTTCCGACCGCATGGCCTCGAGCAATCGCACGGCGCTTTCCGGGGTATCCAGTCCGACGCCGTTGCCGATGCGGCCGTCCTTGTTGGGATAATTGGCGAGCACCAGGCAGACGCGGCGCTCGCTTGGTGTCGTCCGCGCCAGGCGGGCCCAGTTGCTAGCCAGTTGGGCGACAAAATCGATGCGGTCGGCGCGCGGCGTGTGAGCGACGATGCCGCATTCGGTCGCGGCATCGAAACGCCGTTCGCTCTTGAACGAGACGGCGCGGCTTAAGATTCGCCCATCCACTTCGGGAAGGGCCACGTTCATCGCGATGTCGCGCGCCGAGAGCCCGCGCGTGCCCTCTTCCCAAGCGGCTTCAGTGCCGCCCGCCAGCACCACTTGCAGCACCGGCGCGCCGGAGCGGTCTAGCGGGCTCGCCTGAACCGCGCCGGGTCGCGACACCGAAAAGCCGGTGGCATTGAGGATAATGTCGGGCCGAGACGCGTCGAGCACGCTTTCGGTAAAGCGCGCCGAGGTCGGATCCTTCAGACTGGAGACAAACAGCGCCACGGCCGCAAGTCCCCGGTTTTCCAACGCCAAGATCAGATCGTCGATTGGCGCCGTGTCCGCCGCCTGAACAAGCGCGCGGTAAAACAGCAACAGCGCCAGCGGGCGCTCCTCACGCCTTTGCGCCGCCGCGAATTCGTCGAGATCGACTTGGCTCGCGCCCG
>PTKB01000179.1 GCA_002937555.1 Alphaproteobacteria bacterium MarineAlpha10_Bin2
TGTCTCGCGCGATGATACCCGCGTCCAAGTCATCGACCGCTTGATCGCCATGATGCGCCTGGCGCATGAAAGGGGCGCCAAACTCGTGGTTTTCCCGGAACTGGCGCTGACCACGTTCTTTCCGCGCTGGCTGTTGGAAACCCAAGAAGAAATAGACAGCTATTTCGAAACCGAAATTCCGTCGAACGAGACGCAGGCGCTGTTCGAGGTCGGCAAGGAACTGGGGGTTGGGTTTCATCTCGGATATGCCGAGAAACTCACCGGAGATGACGGCGTCACGCATTATTTCAATACCGCCATTTTGGTCGACGAACATGGCGAAATCGCCGGAAAGTATAGAAAAATACATCTGCCTGGCCATTCCGAGCCGCAGCCCAACCAGCCGCATCAACATCTCGAAAAGCGCTATTTCGAGGTCGGTGACCTCGGATTCCCAGTGTTCCGGACACTGGATGGAATCATGGGCATGTGCATTTGTAATGACAGGCGTTGGCCGGAAACCTATCGCGTCCTCGGCCTACAAGGCGTCGAGATCGTCATGCTCGGCTACAACACGCCGAGCACCAACCCATTCCAGCAGACCGAAGCGCCGCATCTCGGCATGTTCCACAATCATCTCTCCATGCAGGCCGGCGCCTATCAAAACGGCGCCTGGGTCTTGGCCGCCGCCAAGGCCGGCGTGGAGGAGGGTGTGCATCATATGGGCGGCAGCTGCATCATTTCACCGACCGGGGAAATAGTTGCCCAAGCAATGACGGAAGGCGATGAGGTGATCATCGCCGAATGCGATCTAGACCGCGGAAAATATATCCGCGAGACCATATTCAATTTCGACGCCCACCGCCGGATCGAGCATTACGGCCTCATTACCGAGCGTACCGGCGCCATTCCACCGCCTGAAAAATAGCCCAATTCGCGAATCGTATGGGTGGCAAGCGCGGCCGAAATATGCGCGGCGACAACGCCTCCGGCGCGCCGAATCGCCAAATTTCGAATTTACCACCGCGAATCGAAATCGGTTAATTTATGCCCGTACGCCACTCACTGGTGCATAATTGCAACATTCGAAGTAATCGCGTCGACAAAAAGGCATCCGTGCCGAAAAACAGCGCTTTCGGGCAGTTGGCCGAGCTGCGATAGAATTCGTAAGCTATTGATAATAAGACAGTTACTTAGAGAATTCCGGAAAATTAACGACTCATCGGAGCGAATCAGAATTTCTCCGAATTACAGGCCTTTTACATGGCTGGTAATACCGCAGCAGATAGCTTGTTTACAAATTGAACGAGATGTTGTCGGATTAATCATCGGGTCTACACTATCTTGAATCATCACCCGATTACCCTGGAAATAACGAGGGAAGTAGGGGCATGCCTGACGTTTTGGATACTGTAAAAAAATGGATGGGACAACTTGTCGAAGTTGGCATGTTGCTCATCGCGATCGGTATCGTTCTACAAATCTTGTTTGGAAGAACTGTGGACTTCTTACCGGGCGATATTGTCGGCAACATCATCAACGTTGTGGACCATTTGGGCGACGGCGGATTGGCCGGATTGATTGCCCTAGGTATCGTCATCTGGCTGTTCTGGCGGCGTAAAATGCTGGCCAGCTAAGCTGGACAATACCAAGCTAAGGCTGCTCGCTCCCGTGTACCGTGCGACATGTCGTGCGGTGCACGGGGCGAAAGCCGAAATTCAGACGCGAGAACCGGGTGGCTGGGTTATTCCAGCAACCCGGTTTTTTTTAGTTGGTGAACCCGAATTGGGGTATGGCGGTCACCCACCAGGGCGAGCCCATAATGATGACCATCGCGATGACTGCGATCAGAAGTTTCTTTCTATTGCCGCCGAACCTCGAGTCACCCTCGGATTCGCGCCAGCCATAATCGGATGAAGATTCCGGTTCTTGAGAACTCATGGAGTTGCGCCTCACAATAGTTTTTCACAATCCGAATCATCCAGTAAATCGCTATAATATTCAAGACTGAGTTATTCTTACCATTGGCTTATAAAACAAATTGCCGCCTTGCTTGAGCGGGCCGTGGCGCATGTCGCCTGCGAAAAACTTCGTTCTGATCTCAATCCTTAGGCGCCATGGCGGCGCGCACGGCGGCGAAATCGCCATGTGGGTTTTGCGCTGTCGGAAGCGCTTTTACGAACGGAAAAAGTTCGATTTTGGCGACCTCAAATATGCGCCGTAACTCCTTGACCGGGTCGGGATGTTCATCGACTCGCAAATCGACGAGTGGAAACACGTGCGGGCCGCGAACGATTAATGCCGCCGATTGACGGCCGCGGCGGTCGCCGCCGGCGGCCTGGCCCGCTTCGAGCGCGATGAGAAGGCGCTCGCCAAGATCCTGTGCCGGAGTGCCGAGAAATGCGGCTTCCATCGCCGCGATGGTTTCTTCGCCGACCAGCATATTGCCTTGCACGCTGTAATCCTGCCCTGTCCGGTGTCCCGACCAGGCGTCGGTATCGCGCCCGGTATGCGCGGCCGAGCCGCCGTTCGCGTCAACCACGCCCAATTGGCGGATTTCTGCGTCGATTTCCGCCGATATCACATGGCCGAGCGCTTCCTCGGCGCTCTCTCCTTGGGCCAAACGGTCGAGAATTAGGGGTCCGAGGCCGGGATTAACCCACGCCTGGGTGGAAACCGCGCCGGCGCCAAAGCGGATAAACGGACACAGGCTGCCGACCGCAGGAACTTTTGTGGAAACCGCGACGCCGAGTGTCACGTTGCGCGCATCCCGGGCGGTGATGGAGAAGGTGGTGAGGTTGAGGGGCATATGCGCTCCATCTGGTTTGAAACCAATAGGTTATAGCGCCCCGGGGGCGGCTTCAAACAGAGCAAATCGATCTCCGAAAGCCGGCGCTCCCCCTGGACGGTCTTGTTTGTTATGCTGCCGACCGTTGCCGGATGTCGCGGAGGAGCGCGCCTTATGGGAATACGTCTCGGTATGATCACGCCGTCGCTCAACACCGTGTTGGAGCCGGTGACATATAGGCTGCTGCATGATTTGCCCGATGTAAGCGCGCATTTTAGCCGCGTCCGGGTGACCCATATCGCGCTCGATGACGAATCCGCCAGTCAATTCGCGCCTGAGCCGATGATCGAAGCGGCGCAATTGTTGATGGACGCCCATGTCGATGCGATCTGCTGGAATGGCACCGCCGGCGGGTGGCTTGGGGTCGAGAACGATGCCGCGCTCTGTGCCGCGATCAGCGAGGCGGTCGGCGTTCCGGTGACCAGCGCGACTCAAGCGGTGACCGGCTTGTTCCGCGAGGCCGGAGTGACGAAATTCGGCCTGGTCACGCCCTATATGGAAGATGTGCAGCGCCAGATCGTCGCCAAATATTCCGACGCCGGCTTCGAATGCGTCGGCGAGGCGCATCTCGGACGCGACGACGGCTTTCATTACGCAGAAATCGCCGATGACACCTGGAGCGGGCTAATTCGCGAGGTCGCCGGCAGCGCGCCGCAAGCGATTACCACCATGTGCACCAATATCAGCGGCGCGCCGCTGGCCGAGCCGATGGAGCGTGAAACCGGAATTCCGCTTGTCGACAGCATTTCGGCCTCGCTTTGGGCTTGCATGAAGCTGGCCGGCGCGGACCCGGCCAGGATCAGCGGCTGGGGCAAGATGTTTGCCGGTTTTTCGGCTGCCGCCTGACGGCGACTTGTTCACCCGATTGCCGCATTACGCCTTCTGGCTTGGCGTCTTAATCGTTGTTTCGGCGAACGCCGTTGGCGCTCAGCAAAGCGCCGAGCAGGCCGAATCGACAGACTGGCTGCGCAGCCTGGCCGAAGGCGGCACGACGGAAGGGCAAATCATGTTGCTCGACCAGGCCACGCAGGGTTCCGCGAATGCACAATACGCCCTCGGCGTTATGTATAGCGGCGGTGGAATACCGCGCGACATGGGCGAGGCACGGCGCTGGTACCAGGCGGCGGCGGCGCAGGGACATATCGCCGCGCTGGAAAGCCTGCGCTTTCTCGCCAGCGATGGAGATGGCGCGGCGCTCTATGCCTTGGGCCTTCTTTCCCGCGATGGTCTGGGCGTTCCGCGCGATCCCGAGGCGGCGCGCCAGGCGTTTTTTTGGGGCGGCAAAGAAGGGCACATCTTGGCGCATTTCGCGGCAGCGGACATGCTGCTCGACGGCTTGGGCGGCGAAGTCGATGAATTGGCGGCGAGCGCCCGGTACACGCAGGTTTTGCTCCTCGCCCAATTCGCCTTAAATCTGTGTACCGCAGAGGAAAACGCAATACTGGAAGCGCCGAAAAGACGCGCTACGGCGCAATTCTGGATCGGCAAGTTATATCTAACCGGCGGCGGCGGTCTCGAGCAAAATGCCGTCGAAGCCGCACGATGGTTTGCGGGCGCGGCGAATTCGGGTTTGGATGAGGCGCAGTACGAGCTGGGCCGGCTTTATGTGCAAGGCCGAGGTGTGCCGCGCGATCTCAGTCGGGCGCTTGCATGGCTTGAAGAAGCGGCGGCGCAGGGCATGACGCACGCCGAAAAGGAAATCGAACGAATCACCGGACCAGGAGGACGGCAATGACCGGCTTCAGCATATCGGCGACCAATCACACCAGCTTCACCGTGTCCGACCTCGATCGTTCGCTGGCCTATTTTTGCGATGTGCTCGGCTTTGAGCTGTTGAACCGTTCGCCGCGCGATCCCGCCTTTATCGAGCTCGTGGTGGCGATTCCCGGCGCCGATATCGAGGTCGCCTATGTCCAGGCGCCCGGCCATCGGCTGGAATTGATCCAATATCGCGGGCCAGACGGCCGCCGCCGGGTGGAATCGCGGCCTTGCGATGCCGGGTTTGCCCATGTCGCTTTCGATGTCGACGATATCGACGCTGTGATCGCCGCGTCTAAAGACGCCGGCGTGCTGCCCCTCGGGCCGCCGCAAGACCTCGACCGCGGGCCCAATAAGGGCGGCCGAGTGGTCTATACGCGCGACGCCGACGGCATTACGATCGAGTTCATCCAGCCGCCGAAATAACGGCGCAACGGTGGGAATTGCACCACCGGCGCACCATAGCTCCAGCCGAAGGGAACCGGGCCTGAGAGCGCCACCGCGTCGCCGATTGACGGCAAACTCATAGGTCCTCCTGTTGCGCTAGATGTGCGCAGTTTTCAAAACGGAATCGACGGATCGGTTTATTGATCCGGATCAAATAGGGCGGCGGATATTTTGTCCCATTCCGCCGCGAGCTCGCCGCTGTGCTGCTGCTCGCCGGCGCGGCGGTACCAATAGCCGGCGTTTGAAAGATCACCTTCAACGCGGTGTAAATAAGCATGCACCCATTCGCCCGGCTTGCCTGTGGCCGCCTGAGCCAATTCATGCGCGCGGTCCCACTCGCCGCCCTTGGCGGCGTACCACAAAGCCTGCAGCGCCTTATCGCCGATCTCGGCGGGCGGAGCATCGCCAGAAATTGATTGCTTAAACTCGGATAAACTCATCTAAGG
>PTKB01000018.1 GCA_002937555.1 Alphaproteobacteria bacterium MarineAlpha10_Bin2
GGGAACGGCGGCAGGCTGGAATCTTCTTCGCTCGGGCCATCGCTCTGGCGCCCCAATTTGCGCTTTTCCTTGAGGCCGAGGATGCCGCAAGCGAGGGTGCCGGCGGCGGTGAGATAGGGATTGCTGATCGCTGCGGCGGCGCGCATTTCGACATGCATCGATTTTGAGCGCGGCGCCTTGATGCGCACCATGGCGCTGCGGTCGTCCTCGCCCCAGCTGATATTGGAAGGCGCGAAGGTGTGCGGCCTGAGACGCCGGTAGCAATTGGGCGTCGGGTTGAAAAGCGCCATGCAGGCGGCGCCGTGATCGATGATGCCCTGCACAAAATATTTGAGCGTATCCGTCATGCCGTCCGGCTTGCTTCTGTCGATGAAGGCGCTGCGCCCGCCTTTCTTGCGCACCAGGCTGACATGATAATGGCAGCCCGAACCGGCGCTGCCGGCGAACGGCTTGGTCATGAAAGTGGCTAACTGTCCGGCCTGCTGGACGATTTCCTTGACTCCGTTCTTGAATGTGTAGGCGTTGTCGGCGCCGGCCATGCCTTCGACATGGCTGTACACAAGCTCGAATTGCGACGGCGCATATTCTGCGTTGGCGGTGAGCATAGGGAGTCCGGCGGCGCGTAAGTAATCGACAACCTCGCGTATTACCGGAAGATGCTCGTTCCTGAGATTGTTGAATATGTGCAGGCCGTCGAAAAACGGCTGCCGTGTCTCGCGGTCGAGCACGTAGAATTCGTACTCGTGGCTCATCACCGCCTTGAAGCCGAGCTTGTCGATGTGCTTCAGCATTTCGCCCATGACGTAGCGCGGCGCCGCGCGCAGCGGCTCGCCCGGCGCCCACTCGGTATCGCAAATCACTCGCGCCGTATTCTTAAGCCACGGCACCGGGGCCAATGTTTTCCAATCGGGGATAAGGATCTGGTCGCGGTAATTGACTTCTTCGTTGTAGCGCGAGCCCGGCACCACATGCGAGGACGTGTCGACCGCGATGATGCCGCCATACATGCCGATGCCGTCACGGGCAAACTGCTCGAAAGCCTCGATCGGGACTTGCTTCGAGCGCGCCGAGCCCGGCATGTCGGGCAGTTCGAAGCGCACATGCTCGAGGCCGTCGCGGCGCAGCTTGGCGGCAATCCTATCCACACGGTCGCCGGATTTGCCTCTCGCCATGTCGCGCACCTTCCAGTCGTTACGCCGTCAGAATTTCGTCCACCAGGGTTGGCGGCCATTGAGGCCGACCATCGGAATGCCGGTCATCATCGCCACGTCTTGCGTCAACGAGCGCATATCGTTGGGATCGAGATCGGCGACCTTATTCTTGCCGCAGGAGCGCGCGAAGAGCTGGATTTCCATGGTCATGGCGTTAAGGAAATTGGTGACGCGATCGGCCGCTTCGTCGACATCGAGGCGCGCCATCAACTTCGGCAATTGGGTGGTAATGCCGACCGGACAGAGGCCGGTATGGCAATGCTGACATTCATAGGGCGTGGTGCCGAGGCGCTCGTAATCCTCGATATAGATCGGCGCGTGGCAATTGAGCGCGATGATCGGCGCGGTGCCGAGATAGACCACGTCGGCGCCGAGCGCGATCGCCTTGGCGGCATCGGCGCCGTTCTTGATGCCGCCGCCGACGATCAGCTTGATCTCGTCCTGCTTGCCCATGTCATGCAGCGCCTCCACTGCTTCTGCTATGGCGGCGATGGTTGGAATGCCGGCATGGTCGAGCTGGATCGTCGGCGAGGCGGCGGTGCCGCCTTCCATGCCGTCGAACACGATGGCGTCGACATCGGCCTTACACGCAATGCGTACATCATTGGCGATGCGCGCCGCGCCGACCTTGATCGAAATCGGCACCTCGTAATTGGTGACTTCGCGGATTTGCTCGAGCTTCATATAAAGATCGTCGGCGCCCATCCAATCGGGATGGCGGCAGCCTGAGCGCTGATCGACGCCCATCGGCAGGTCGCGCATCTTGGCGACTTCCTCGGACATCTTCAGGCCCAACAGCACGCCGCCGGTGCCTGGCTTGGCGCCCTGGCCGGCGCCGATCTCGATCATGTCGGCCTTTTTGAGATCATAGGGGTTCATGCCGTAGCGGCTCGGCAGATACTGCATCACCAGCTTGGACGAATGCTCGCGCTCTTCCGGATGCATGCCGCCTTCGCCGGTGCAGGTGGAGATGCCGCAGCGCGTCGCGGCGATGCCGAGCGCCCGCTTGGCGTTGACTGAGAGCGCGCCGAAGCTCATGCCGGCGATCATTATCGGGCGTTCGAGCACGAGCGGGCGCGACACCCGCCCTTCACCGATCACCACTTCCGTATCGCAGCGCTCGCGGTAGCCTTCGAGCGGCATGCGCGAGAGGCCGGCCGGGGTGAACACCAGATCGTCGAAGCTCGGCAGATTGTGGCGCTTGGTCGCCTGGCCGCGGATCTGATAACGCCCAAGCTCGGCCTTTTCCTGAATCTCCTCGATGGCGTCTGGGTGCCAAATGCCGCTATAGGCGGGCGGTCTTTCAAAGGCGCTGCTCATAACGCGTCCTTCCAGGCGGCAAAATCATGCTTGTTGAAATTCCATAGCGAGCGGTCCGACTGCAACTTTCTGAAAGCCTTGGGCGCTTTGATTTGGTGGCGCTCGAGGGTCTCGAGAACCGCGTCCAACTCGCCAGGTTCGGCATCGGCCTCGGTGACGCCCGAGCCCATTTCCTCGGCCTTGCCGCCGAGCCAAATCTGCCCCTGATACATCGAATCGCCCAATCCCTTGGCGGCGTTGCCGCACACGATCATGCGCCCGTTCTGCATCATGAAGCCGGACATATAGCCGGCATCGCCGCCGACGGTGAGATCGCCGGATTTGAGGTAGATGCCGGCGCGCGGCCCGGCGTTGCCCTTGACGACAATGCTCCCGCCGCGGATCGAGGGCGCGGCGGAGCTCGCCGCGTTGCCTTCCACCACCACTTCGCCGGCGAGCAGATTATCGCCGACGCCCCAGCCCGAGCTGCCGTGGATCTCCGCCGTCACGCCGTCGCACAGACCAACCGTGTAATAGCCGACATGGCCGCGGTAGATGAGATGGATCGGCTTCAGAATGCCAACGCCGATATTGTGCCGCGCCCGAGTGTTGAGAATCTCCACCGCCGGCACGCCGTCATCCGCCGCCTGGCGGATGAGGTTGTTGATGTCGCGCGTCGGCTTGTCCAGGCAGTCGATGACGAGCGTTTCTACATTTGCCATACATGCACCTCGCCGGCGCCCGGCTCCCAGACGTCGATATCGCTGAGTACGCCTTCGCGCAAAGACTGCGGGTCCGAAGACATCGCCACGAAATCGTCGTCTTCGGCGACCACCGTCGGCTTGGCGGCGTAGGCGTCCTTGACCAGGGCAAAACGATCATCAGTGACGGCGATATAGGTGAAGCAACCGTCGAGCTTCTCGACTGAAATGTGGAGCGCCTCCTCGAAGGAGGCGCCGTTCGACATTTCGTCGATCAGCATGATCGGAATCACTTCCGAATCATTCTGCGTCGAGAACTCGTAGCCCTTGAGCGCGTAGCTCGCGCGCAGATGGTGATAATTGGTGATATGGCCGTTGTGCACGATGGCCAGATCCGACGTCGCGCGGGCCGTCAGCGGCTGGGCGTTGGTGAAATCGATGCGGCTTTCCGTGGCGTAGCGGGTGAGGCCCATGGCGAGGCGCCCGTCATAGGATTTGAGATCGAAAGCCGCGTCGAGATTGGCGACGCCGCCCATATGCTTGAGCACTTCGAGATGGCGCCCGACGCTGCCCACGCTGATGCCCGGATCAAGGGCGTCGATGGCGTCCACCAGATCCGCTTCCGATCCGTCATATTGGATGGCGGCGCGAACAAAGCCGTCGCCGTCGGTTGCCTGCTCGACGGTGCCGAGACGATCCAGCGCCTCGAGGATCATCGCCCCGCCGCCTGGCGTCTCGCAATTGACGCCGACATAGAGGAGGCCGGCCGCGTTGGCATGCCACAGCGCGACGCCGGTTGAATCCGGGCCACGGCGAAAGATGCCGTCGAGAATGCGGTAGGCAATCTCGCCGGTCTTCTGGCCATGCTCCGCCGATTTGAAAAAGATGCCGCCGACGCCGCACATGATACCCCTCCCGTTCTATTTGGGCGCGCGGTTGAGCTTGAGCTTGGCGTCGAGGTCGGACCACGGGATCATCGCATCGATCCAGGTGTTGACGCGGTCCATGGCGAGCATCGTCGCTTCCGTGACGGCGACGATCTGGGCATGGCTGCGCGGCCCGTTGCCAGCGAAATAGGCGGCCAGCTCCTTCACCAGCTTGACCGTGTTGATGAGTTTCCACTTGGCCAGACGCCCGGCATGGCGATTCAATAGCGCCGCCGCCATGCGGTTCAGCTCTTTAACGTCCATATCGCCGTCGAGCGCCAGTTGGCGCACCACCTGGATGTTCTCGCCGAGCCAGAAGGTGTTAAAATTGGCGTAGAAGACGCCGGGAAAATTGCCCATCGGCGGCAGCTTGTGCTTCCTGAGGCGGGTCACGTCGCCGGGCTCGCGCCGCCAGTTGCGCCGGCTGAAACCGTCGAGGCGGGCCAGCATGGCCTTGGTCGATGTCGCTTTCTTTTTCGCTGCCATCTTCTGGCTCCCTCAGGAAAGAGTGATGGTGGTGGGGATCGGGCCTTTGCTTAGGATCTTCTGCCCGGCCGGTTTCAGATGCTCGAGGCCCTTGGTGATCTTGGCAAACACGCTCACCTTGCCGAACGGCTGAGTGTCGCCGTAAAAAATGCAGATCGTCTGGCGCCCCGGATAAAAGCCGATATCGCCCGGCTTCACATTGAGGATTTCGTTTTCCGGATTGCAGAAGAACGGCATCATGACGATGAGTTCCTCGCCGGCGAATTTTGCATGAGTGGAAAAACTCTTGCACGGCAGGCTGTCGGCGAAGGCCGCCGCGACGTTGGGCGCCTTGTTGTCGAGCAATTCGGCGACAACTATTTTGCCGTTGATCTGCATCGTGATGTGTCGCGCCATGTTGTCTTCTCCCTCCAGCTCGTCCGGGTGATTTTTCGCCTTTGCGATATCACAGAAGGTTGCCGCAAACAATCCGCGGGCCATGAAAATCTGGTCAGACCAGATTTTTTCTACGGGGGGCGAATTTCAGAAAATTCGAGCGCTTTGGGGGCGGCGCCATCGCGGGAATTTTGCCGCATCATGGCCGGATCGGATATATTCTCTCCAAATCCGATGGGTAAGTAGCGGCCGCGCTTGGCGGCGCCGTTCGAACATAACGCCGGTCCACGATTGGCGAAATAAATCAACTCGTTGAGGGGTAAGAACCGATGGCCGAAGACAAGCTGTACGAGGTTGAGGTTAAAACCGGCGTCGCCATGAAAATGCGCGACGGCGTCGAGCTACAGGCGGATATCTACACGCCGAAGGAAGACGGCGAATATCCGGTGCTGCTGCTGCGCTTGCCCTACGACAAGACCGTGGCCGAAGTTCAAGCCCTGATGCATCCCGAATGGTACGCGCGGCACGGCTATATCGTGGTGAGCCAGGACACCCGCGGGCGCGGCGCGTCGGGTGGCGAATTCCGCCCGTTTCACGACGAATGCAATGACGGCGTCGATACCATCAAGGCCTGCGTCAAGCTGAAGAAATCGAACGGCAAAGTCGGCACTTACGGCTTTTCCTACCCCGGCCAGACGCAACTCCTCTCCGCGGTGAAGCGGCCCAAGGGCTTCACCACCATGATCCCGGCGCTCACTTCGGACGGTGTTTACGACGATTGGACATTTAAGAACGGCGTCCTGCATCAGGCCTTCGTGCAGGGCTGGGCGGCCTATTTGTCGATCGGCGAAGTGTTCCGCAAGGGCAAGCCCGCCGAAGTGCGTCCGGCGATCCAGCGCCTCACCGGCATTTGCGATTCCTACGATCATCTGCCGCTCACCAACCACCCGGATCTGCCGAAGAAATACAACAGTTTTTATTACGAGTGGCTGAAGCATCCGACATACGACGCCTATTGGAAAAAGTGGCAAACCGCGGACAAATATGGCGAGATCGACGTGCCGGCGCTGCATATCGGCGGCTGGTACGACATTTTCGTCGAAGGCAATATCCGTAACTATTTGGGCCTCAAGGAAGGCGCCAAGACGGAGGAGGCGCGGGCCGGACAAAAGCTGGTGATCGGCCCGTGGTATCACATGCCTTGGACCCAGGCGATGGGCGAGATGGATTTCGGCCTGGAAGCGCGCAATCGCACCGATGAACTGGCGCTGCGCTGGTTCGATCATTGGATGCGCGGCGTCGACAACGGCATCATGGACGAGCCGCCGATCTCCGTCTTCGTCATGGGCGCCAACAAATGGCGCCAGGCCGATGAGTGGCCGCTCAAGAACACCAATTTCACCAAATTTTATATGCATAGCGGCGGGCACGCCAATTCGCTCAACGGCGACGGCATGCTCACCCGCCAGGAGCCCGGCGAGGAACCGCACGATATCTACGTGGCCGACCCGGGCTATCCGGTGCCGAGTCTGGGCGGGCGCAGCTGCTGCCTCGCCGCGTTTGCGCCGATGGGGCCGATGGATCAGCGCCCAGTGGAAACGCGCAACGACGTGCTGGTGTTTACCTCGGCGCCTCTGGCCCAGGACGTGGCGGTGATCGGCCCGGTGGACGCGACGCTCTATGCCGCTTCCAGCGCCGACGATACGGATTTCACCGTCAAGCTGGTCGATGTCTACCCGGACGGCCGGGCGATCAATATCGTCGACGCCATCCAGCGCGCGAGCCACCGCGAGAGCAGCGAAAAGCCGAGCGCCATCAAGCCCGGCAAAGTCTATGAGTATAGTTTCCGCGTCGGCAGCACGGCGATCCGCTTCGCCAAGGGCCACCGCATCCGGGTCGAGATCGCGAGCAGCAACTTCCCCACCTTCGAGCGCCATCTCAATAAGTTCCGCAAGAAAATGGACGGCGGCTATTACGACGGCTTCGTCGCCACCCAGCGCTTCTTCCACGATTCGCAGCGCCCCTCGCACATCACCTTGCCACTGGTGCCCGCCGCCTGAGCCCGCTCACCGGCGCTTGACGCACCCCTTGCGCAGCCCTTAATCTGGTCTGACCAGATGACGGGGTAGCGATCGATGAGGCCCGATACGGATGTGCAGCCACTGCGCGGTAGTTTGGGCGAAGCCGCGTTCGAACGTCTCCGCGAAGGCATCGCCGGCGGCAAATGGGCGCCTGGCGAACGCCTGCCGAGCGAGCGCGCTTTGGCCGCGCGCCTCGCCATCAGCCGCCCGGCCTTAAGAGAAGCGGTGAAACGGCTAGAGGGCGAGGGGCTGATCGACGTCCGCCCGCGCCGCGGCATTTTTGTGCGCGCTGCCTCCACCGACGGCCTCAGCAATTCCTTCGAGCGCTTGATCGGCACCGATTTCGACCGCGTCAACGAACTCTTGGATCTGCGCCGGGTGCTGGAACATCGCTCGGCCTATCTTGCCGCCGAATATGCCGGCCCCGGCGACATCGCCGATCTCGCCGCCATCTTCGCCGATATCGAGCGCGATGTGGCCGAAGGCGGCACCGGCGAAGAACCCGATGTGCGATTTCACTGCGCCATCGCCAAGGCGGCGGGCAACACCGTGCTTACCCATCTGATGGCGACGCTGCATGGCGCGCTCGCCAAAGCCTCGCGCCTTCTCGCCTCGCGCCTGATGGAAAGCACCCATTACCGCGACGGCATGTTCGAACTCCATGCCCGCATCTTCGAAGCCATCCGCAGCCACGACCCCAAAGCCGCGGCCCAGGCCATGGACGCCCATTTCGATTTCGTCCTCCGCGAATTCTCGCAATACAGGGCCCGGGCGGGGGAGTCGTAGAGAACCGACAAAAATTCATCCCAACGGCACCATCAACCGGAATGCCTACAGCATTCCGGCAAGCGCGACCGCGCGCCCGAGTTAATACGAGGTAGCCAAGGGGGCGGATGCCCCCGCCCGGCGTTTGAGGGACAAAATAAAAAAAAAGGCCGGCGCGCCGGCCGGCCTCATCTCCCTCGATTGCGTGCTTTCTTAGAAGGGCTTCGGGTTGATGAAGCGTTTGAGCACGTTTTTGGTCATGCGTGAGACGTTATTTCGGTAATTATTATGGGCCAGGCTACCGGCCCAGGCAATAGAGCCGGTGGACCACACAGCGCCGCCGTTTTGCGTTTCGTGGAAGGTAATGTCGGCGCGCACCAGCGGGTTTTCGTGGCCGCCGGTGCCCGGTGTCGAGACCAGCATTTCCTCACAGACGACGAGGTAAATGTCGGTGTGTTCAACGGAAGAGGCGACGACATAGGCATCTGGCGGGGTGCCGAGGAGTCGGTCGGCACGATCGAGTTCGAGGCCTGCGGCGCCGCCGCCGATCAGGCCGAAATCGCCGATTTTCTCGTCCTTGCCGATGCCCTCGAAGATAAACTTGACCTTCGCCTTGTAGCTGTCCGGATTGCGCACATAGTAAGACGAGATATCGAAGCCTTGGGCGGTGAAGCCGACGCCGAGAATCTTCTGCGGTGCGCGGCCGTTGCGCCGCCACAGTCCGCCATATTCGCCCGAGAAGCTGTGATAATACTCGCCGGTACGCGCTTCCCAGGTGCGGATGCCGTCCTCGTTGCGCCTGACTTCGATGACGCCCGGCACCTCGCTGTGATATTGGATGCGCCAATACCAGCCGTTGGCGCCGAGATACATCAGCCGCCCGCCGCGCCGCTGATAGGCATCCATGGCGTCCCACATTTCGACTGAGTGATATTCCGGGTGGCTGCTGCTGACGACGACGCTGTAATCCTCGATCGCCGAGAGACCTTCATAATGCAGGTCCTCATCGGTGATCACGTCATAATCGATGTTCATCGCTTCGAGCCAGTCGGTGATATGGGTATCGGCGTTGAACTGCCAGAGCGTCGATCCGGTGGCGCCGATCCACGCGCGGTGCTTGGGCCGCATGTTGAGGATCGGGCGCAGACGCGAGGAATAGCAAACGCCCGAGCCGTCAGAATGGGAATCGTAGCAAGAGCCGCCATATTCTCGGTGCTCGTTAATAAACAGATTGAACTTGTCGAGTTGTACCAGGCGCCCGGCCATAAGCTGGCCAATCGGCGAATCGGTGTTCATATGTTCGTTTGCATAGGCCTGATAGCTGGCGCTTGGCATGAGATAGAGCACCTTGGCCGTCGGCTTGCCACGCGGCGCGCGCACCGCAAACGGGATATGATCTTCATCTTCTCCGGACCTGAGACGGGCCGCATAGACACCGCTTTTCAACCCTTTTGGGATGGTCAATTCGAAGTCGACCTCCCAACCGGCGTCATAGATATCGTCGTCATGGAAATGAATCGCGCCATATTGATCGGGCGCGTGATTCCAGTTCATCTCCTCGCCGGTCCAGTTCCAACCGGTCATCGCACGCGCTGGCAAATTGACAATCTCGCCATGCAGCAGATTGGCGGAGAGATCGTTTATTTTGATGCCTTTGATGTCGGCGCTGAAGTCCCACGCGCCAATTACCGAATTGCCGAGTTCGGTGGCCACCGGCCAGGTTTTCAGGCTTTGCATCTCGATCGCGCTGAGGGCGCGGTCGGCGACACGCGGGCTGTCGATCTTGCCGTTGTAATGGCCGCCGCAAACGGTGCGGCCCTTGTCGACAGCTTTGAAATAGCTGGCCATGGTGAGCGGGGCGTCATGGTTGGGCACACGCCCGACCGTGGATTTTCGCCGCACTGTGGCGCGGTCATTCCTGGTTTCATAGCCGTGCAACGGCTCTTGCACCAGGGTCACCGTTTTGGTTTTGGCGTCGTAGCTGGCGGCGACAAAATACCATTCCCGGGCAATCAGCGGCTTGCCGGTGTTGATGGTCTGAATCTTTCCCTTGCCGTTGCCGAGGCAGAGCGCGATGGAGCCATTTTCCTTGGTGATGATCAGGGCAGCGCCGGCTTTGTCGCGGTCGCGCCATTTGGAGATGATCGCCTGGGTGCCGATTTCCGGCGTGGTTGGCCAGATGAAGGCCTGCATGGTGAAGCTCTCGAGCCCGTCGAGCATGTCGCTGGCGCCAATTTCGACGAACGAGCCGGCATGAATGACTTGCTTCCGGCTTTTGTAGCTGCCGTTGGCCGCGGTCTTGACCAGCTTTTCCTGATATCCCGGGCCATCAGGATTTTCGTCGCCGCAGATGACGCGGACGATATCTGCGCGGTAGCGTTTGCCAGCCTCGGAGTTGACCATAAATTTAATGGTCTCGCCGGGCGCAACGCTCATTTTATCGGCATAGCCGGTGATCTTCATCATGATAATTTCATTCCTTGACCAAGGCGGGGGCCCGCCTGAAGGTGGCGTGATGGGTGAAGCGCAGACGCTCTAGCGCAACGTCTCACCGCGAAGCTGCTTCCAACGCTTTTTGAAGACGTACCACTCGGCCTCTTTCAAGTTGGTGAACTTCTTATTGAGCATTTTCACGGGCTTGCCGCGCACTCCGGAGGTCATGGCGAGCTGCCATTCGCGGTTTGCTTTGATACTGATCAGACAATATTTATCCTTCATCGGTTGGCCGCGCAGCTCATTCAAAATGACTTGCAGTTCGGTGCTGTGATGCCCGATGGGTGTCTCGCGGAATTCCTCGATGGCGCGGCTCTCGACTTCGTTTGGCATGTCTAAATCCCCCCATTTCTCATAACGTCGTTATTGCCGTTGAGCTTAACATCTAAAATATCATGGTTGCCACTAAGCGCGCTTCTCGGCGCGGCGACGCCGCATGACGAGGAGCAAATAACCGATGAACAGGATGACGATCGAACCATAGACCGAGAACGCGCCGATGGTCGGAATCATCGGCGTATAGCCGCTGCTCATCTTGGTATAGAGCCACTCCGTCACCGTGCTGTCGGCGCCCGAGGTGTAGGTGGAGAGCGGAAAATTGCCCCACGACAATAGGAACGCGAAGAGCCCGCCCGAGAACAGGCCGGGCGCCAGCGCCGGCATGGTCACCTCGCGGAACACCTGCCAGCGGTTGGCGCCGAGGTCGAAGGCCGCTTCCTCCTGGCTGACGTCGAAGCCGTAAACCTGGATCGAAATGATCAGGGTGACGATCGGCACAATCCACACCAGATGGGCGAAGACGGCGGCTTCCCAGCTCGGCAGCACGCCGACATAGGTGAACCACAGCAGAAGCGCGAGACCCAGCACCGCTTGCGGGAAGAAGATCGGCAGCATGATCAGACGCTGATAGAAAATCCGCCCCTTCCAGTCGTAGCGCGCGAAAGCCAGCGCCCCGAAAAAGCCAAGCACCAAAGCGATGACGGCGACGCAGCCGGCGACATAAAACGAAGTGACATGCAGGTTTTCCGTCAAATTGGCGTTGATCGTTTCCTCATACCATTTGAAGCTCCAGGTCTTGACCGGAAAGCGGAAATAGCGCGACTTGCCGAACGACGAGATGATAACGCCGGCGATCGGGATAAAGAAAAACAGCAGCACGACGCCGGTCCAGACGACGATCAGAGAATTCACCCAACGCTTGCCCCGGCGCTCCATTTTCTCACTTCCTCCCGAGCAGTCGGTCGAGATCGAGGCGGCGCATGATGAAGATCACCAGGATGCCGGTGATGGCGATGGCAAACATCGAAATAGCGGAGCCGAGCGGCCAGTTCTGGGCATAAGTGAACTCATGCAGGATGGCGTGGGCGACGACGACGATATTGGCGCCGCCAAGGAGCTTGGCCTCCGATATCGCGCCGACGGCGAGCACGAAGGTCAACAGCGAGCCGATCAAAATACCGGGCATGGCGATGGGCAGCTCGACCTCGCGGAAGATCTGCCAGCGGTTGGCACCGAGATCGCTCGCCGCGTCCATTTGATCGCGCGGCACCAGAGACAGGCCGAGGGTCGTCGGAAACAGCGTATAAGGCAGGTAGACATAGACCATGCCCATGAGGATCGTCCCCGGCGAATACAACAGCGTTCCCGTGTCGAAGCCGAACAGCGCCTGGGTGCTGCCGGCGAGGATACCGCCGCCTTTCAGGAGAACGAGATACCACCCGAAGAGACGCACATTTTCCGAAACGAAGAGCGGAATGACGAGGAGCAGCATGACCGGCGCCGCCCAACGGCCGAAGATTCTCGCCAGGCCGTAAGACACTGGATAGGAAATCAGCAAGCAGCACGCCACGGTCGCAGTGGCGAGGCCGAACGACCATACAAAGGGTATCCAATAACTCTCAGAGAGGATGTGGACGTAATTATCGACCGTCCAATCGCCATGGAACCCAAAGGTGCGCTCGGGGAGGAAGCTGAAGCCAAGAACGATAACCAGCGGGCCGACAAAGCCAATCAGGAAAAATATAAGTACCGGCGATGCGCTGATGAATCCGGGCTGGCGCAGCCATTGGCCGAGGGATTGCAGCCAAGTGGGCTGCGGCAGCGGCGGCGGCGTGGGGGCGTCCAGCGTTGACGCCATGTCAGTCGCTTACTAGGACGCTGTCCTTGACGTCCCAGCCAATCATCACATCGTCATTGATGCTGCCGCGAAACGCCATCTCGCGCAGTTTTTCGATCACCAGCATCTGGTTGCCGGCGCGCACATGATATTGCACCCGCGAGCCCATGGCATATTCGTTGAAGAGCGAGCCCTTGACATGATTGTCCGCTTCGGACGGATCGTTGAGAAAGCGCATGGATTCGGGGCGGATGACGAGATAGCCGGACTGAATGCCGTTGTCGGTTTGCGGCCCGAGGAATTGGCTGCCGAGGTCGGCGCAATCGAACTTACCGTCCGAGCCGACCTGGACCGGGAGTGTGTTCACCTCGCCCATGAATTCCGAGACGAATTTATTGAGCGGCTTGGTATAGATTTCATCCGGCGTGCCGATTTGAATGAGCCGCCCCGCCTGCATGATGCCGATGCGGTCGCTCATCACCATCGCCTCTTCGAGGGAATGGGTGATGTAGACGAAAGTCTTGCCGGTCTCCCGGTGCAGATCCTTCAATTCCACTTCGAGCAGCTTACGCAATTGGTAATCGATTGCCGATAAGGGCTCATCGAAAAACATGATGTCCGGGTCCGAGGCCAGCGCGCGGGCCAGCGCCACACGCTGGCGCTCGCCGCCGGAGCATTTGGTGACGCCCTTGGCGTAAAATTCCTGCGGCAGGCGCACGACCTTCATCAATTCTTCGCAGCGTTCGCGCCGCGCGGCGCGCGAGACGCCCCGCATCTTCAGTGCAAATTCGATGTTCTGGCCGACGGTGCGGTGGTTAAACAGCGCCAGCGACTGAAACACCATGCATGTCGGGCGTTTGTTCGCCGGCACGTCGTTGACCCGGTTGCCGCGCAACAGCACGTCGCCGGCGTTCGGCTTTTCGAGGCCGGCCAGCATGCGCAATAGCGTCGTCTTGCCACTGCCCGACGGCCCGACAATGGTAAAAAACTCACCGTCCACGATATCGAGCGACACATCGTTGACGGCGCGCAGTTTGCCAAACACCTTGGTCAAATTTTCGATGCGCAGTATAGGTGCGCCTTCGGCCATCAACTCAGCTCCTGCTCTTATTGCCGTGACATCTATCAGCCACCGGAAACACGCTCAATCTTGGAAGGGAAACGAGCCGCGCGGACGTTAAATCCGCGCGGCTCTATTTCTTGCCTTATCGCCAGTCTTGGTTTGGCCGTGATGTTAGGCCTTTTCCCTCAATGCCGCCGTGTAGATGTCGTAGAGCCGGTTATAGTCGGGCACCACGTCATATTCCACGGCATGTTCGATGCGATAGTCGAACTCATCCCACTGGAAGGAATCGAGCTCCTCCTTGGAGAATTTGGCCAACACGGCCGGATCCGACAATTGGCCGACCGGCAATAGGAAGCCGCCGGCGGTGCCGACATAGTAGGACGTATCCGGCTGCAGAATGTACTCCATCCAATCGAACGCTTTGGAATGGAGCGTCGGATTGTTGACCACCGAATTAAGCTCGATCCAGTTGATGCCGCCCTTGCCGTCCGCCGGGCCGCTTTTCGGCACAACATGATAGAGATTTTTTAAGCCGTCCATGCGTGCGGCCGAGATCGAATAGGTGCCGCCGCCGAAATACATATCGATTTCGCCGTTGATCAGGGCGAGATTGATGGCGACGAAATCGTCCGAGATCAATTTCGCGCCGTTGATCCAGGCCCGTGCGGTCGCTTCGAATTTGTCGACCTGATCGTCGGTCTTCATCTTGAACGGATGGAGGCCGGCGCCCATGCACATATGCATGATGTTCCAGTTGTCATAGGCGAGGATGCCGTAGCGGCCCTTCATGTCGGGATTGTTGAACATGTCCCAACCTTCGTCCTTGCCCATCTCGGCCGAGATGACGTCGGTGTTGACGACGAAATCGAACGTGTCGACGCGTTGGCAGACGCCGAGCAAATGCTGCTCGTCGAGGCTCATCGCCCATTTATAGGGCGCCTTGAACATCGGCAGCATCTTGTCGAAATAGGGCTCGAAACGCGCCCGGTCCAATTCGACGATGAGGTTTTCCGGCCACATCATCTCGCGCGCCCAGGGGTTGTTGAGATTGATGATGTCCCAGATCTTGGTCTGCCCGGCGCGCAGTTTGTTGACCGAATCCGGATCGGACGTGTGCAGCTCGTATTTGACCTCGGTCGCGTACTGATCGGTGAAACCGTCGAGCACGCGCGGATCGACATAGCCGTCCCAGGTCAGCATGGCGAGCGCGCGCTCGTCGGCGGCGGCCATACGCGGCAATCCCATGCCGGCACCGAGCGCCACGGCGCCCGCGCCCATGCCCTTCAGCACGTTACGCCGCGTCGGTCCCGCATTGCGTATCGGGTCGCTGTTCACCAATTGCTTTAAAAGTTTTTCATTCTCCATTTGATCCTCCTGTTGGAATCTCTGACTTGTTGTTCCCGTTGCTCCCGCGTTTTTGCGCGCTGCTGGTCAGGCAGCTTCTGTCCGTGTGTTTTTCTTGATGCGCGCAAAACGCACTATTCCTGCTCCGGCGTCTAAAGCCGGAGCTATCTTCCGAATTGAAGCATATATGCCCGCATTGCACACGATGTTTTGTCGAGACGTCGCATGTGGCATAGGCCGTGCGCTCCCTCACCAATTCATGAATGCCTGAACGCTTTGGTCGGCGACGACACCGGAGGCGGCATCGCCGAGCGCGCGGTCGATAATGTCGATCCCTTCTTCGATCTCCGCCTCGCTAACGGTGAGCGGCGGCGTGATCTCGAGCACATTAGCATTGAGCCCGACATAGAGGAAATTGGCGCCCAATTCATAGGCGCGGTAGATCACCTTTGCCGTCATGGTGGCGTCCACCGGTGCGCATGTCTCTCGCGAGGCCACCAGATCGACGCCGATGGCAAGGCCGCGCCCGCGCACGTCGCCGATCATCTCGTGGCGCTCGGCGAGCTTGACGAAGCCGGCGCGCATCTTCTCGCCCATGGCCGCTGCCCGCGCCGGCAAGTCCTCGCTGATAATCACATCCAGCACCGCGCCGCCGACCGCCGTGCACACCGGGTTGCCGGCCGTGGTTTGCATGGCGAAAGCCGGCGCGTAATCGAGAATGGCGGCGGGGCCGATCATCGCCGAGAGCGGCAGGCCGCCGCCCAGGCCCTTGCCGAACACCACCATGTCCGGTGTGAGCCCGTCATGCTGATAAGCATGCAGCTTGCCCGAGCGGCCGAGCCCGACTTTGACCTCGTCCAGCACGACGAGAATGCCGTGCTGCCGGCAGCGCGCCTCGAGCGCCTTGAGGAATCCCTCCGGCGGCACGATCAGCCCGCCGTCGGAGAGGATCGGCTCGATGAACACCGCCGCCACCTGGTCCGGCGGGCATGTAGTTTCGAACTGGTAATCGAGCATGGCGAGCACTTCTTCGGGCGTAAAGCGCGGCCGGTAGACGGTTGGATAGGGCAGCAGCACCAGGCCCGGGCGCGGCAGGCTGTGGGTCATGGCGGTATGGCCGGAAATGCTCATGGAGCCGGTGAGGCAGCCGTGATAGGAGCCGATAAAGGAGATGAAACGCCCGCGCCCGGTGGCCGCGCTTGCCACGCGCATCGCCGCGTCGTTGGCGTCGGAGCCGGAATGGCCGAACCATACCCGCCGTTCGCCTTCGCCCGGCGTTACCGCAAGCAATTGCTCGGCCAGCGCTGTCGCCGGCTCGTTCGGAATCATGAGGAGGCTGGCGCCAGCCATGTCTTGCGCCGCCTTGGTCATCGCCTCGATCACCGCCGGGTGGCCATAACCGAGGGCGGCGGCGGTGGCGGAAGCGGAGAGATCGAGAATGCGCCTTCCGTCCTCGTCCTGCAGATAGGAGCCGGCGCCGCCGGTCGCCGCCAGCGGGTTGAAGCGCAGCGTCTGGATTTTGGCGATCGCCGCCGCGTCGCGCGCCGCCAGAGAGTTCTTGTCCATTGCCGACCTCCCGCGCGCGCTCCGAGTCAGCCCAGGCCTTGCTCCTTGGCCTCCGCGATGATCGCTTTTTCCAGCGTATCGATGCAGGTATCGAGCTCATCGCGCGTGGCGATAAAGGGCGGCGACAATTCGATCGCCGTGCCTTCCTCGCCGACCAGCACGCCCATGTCGAGGCAGCGATGCACCATGCTTTTGACGGCGCCGTCCTCGAGCGGTTTTTTCGTCTTCTTGTCTTGGGTGAAGTCGATGCAGGTCCACATGCCGAGGCCGCGCACATCGCCGACGATCGGCAGATCGCGCAGGCGCTGCATCTGTTCGAGAAGATAGGCGCCGTTTTCGCTGCTCTTGCGGATCAGATCATTCTGCTCGATATAGTCGATCGTCGCCAATCCGGCGGCGCAGGACGCTGGATGGCCTTGATAGGTTTGCAGATGCGAGAAAATCGGCAACGCGTCGGCGACTTTCTGCGTCACCGTCGAGGCGCCGAGCGCCGCATAGCCGCCGGTGATCGCCTTGGCGGTCGACATGATGTCGGCCTGGACGCCCCAATGCTCCATGGCGAACCATTTGCCGGTGCGCCCGAACCCGGTGATCACCTCGTCGGCGATCAACAGCACGTCGTACTTGTCGCACACCGCGCGCACCTTCTTGAAATAATCGTCCGGCGGCACTTGCGCGCCGTCGCCCTGCATCACCGGCTCGGCGATGAACGCGGCGACATATTCCGGCCCTTCATGAATGATTTCCTGCTCGAGATAATCGACGCAGAAGTCGCACACTTCGGACGCATCCATGCCGAACGGCGTACGGTATAGGAAGGGTGCGGGAATCCGGTGGTGGCCGGGAACGCCGGGCTCGGTGATATGTCGCGTCCCCAATATGTCGGTGGCGCCGATCGCGCCCATGGTGGCGCCGTGATAAGCGTCCCAGCGCGATATGATCTTACGTGCATAGGGTTTGTCGCCCTTGTGAATCTGATATTCGCGCGCGAATTTGAAGCTGTTCTCGTTTGCTTCCGAGCCGGAACCGCCGAACGTGGAGGCGGTTAATTCGCCCGGCGCCAGTTCCGCGATCTTGGCCGCGAGACGCACCGTGACATCGGCGACATGGGCGAAAGTGCCGGCGTAGTGCAACTCCATCATCTGGTCGTAGATCGCCTTGGCGATATGTTCGTTGGCGAAGCCGAGCGAGCTAGCGCGGGTGTTGGTGCTCAGCATGTCGAGATAGGATTTGTCCATGATGTCGGTCATCATCATGCCCTTGCCGGACTTGAAGATGATCGGATCGCCGGCGTTGACGTCGGTCTTCGACACCAGCGGAAAGATGAAATGATCGAGCGCTTCGCGCATGATCGGATCGATGTTCCTGAGATCCATGGTTTATCTCCCTATTGCCGGGCTTCAACACCCCTTGGCGGTCTATTTAACATGTCTCCGTCTATTGGTCTATAAAATAGACCATTAAGCATCGGCCATCGCGGTCGGGCTTTCGGGAAGAATTTGGCCACCATCGACGACCAGGATTTGCCCGGTCACGTAGCGCGCTTGATCGGAGGCCAAATAGAGCAGCGCATAAGCGATATCATCGGGCTCGCCGATATAACCGGCCGGAATGATCTGGCGCACTTCTTCGAGCGCTTCGCCGCCGAGGTCCTTTAAGCCTTCGGTCATGATCGAGCCCGGGCTGACGCCGTTCACGGTGATGTTGTATTTAGCCAGTTCGAGCGAGGCGCCGCGGATAAAGGCGTTGGCGCCGCCTTTGGAGGCCATGTAATGCGACAGGCCGGGCCAGCCGACATTCGGGCCGGTAATAGAAGACACCACGACGATGCGCCCGGATTTCTGCTGTTTCATCTGCGGGATACAAGCTTTGGTGCCGAAAAAGATGCCTTTCAGATTGGTGTCGATCACATCGTCCCACACCTCTTCCGAGAGATCGCCGATCAGCGCCGTCGGGTAGATGCCGGCATTCATGCAGAGCACGTCGATGGCGCCGAAATTGTCCATGCAGGCCGCCGCCATGGCATCCATATCCGCCTGGCTTTTGACGTCGGCCTGATGAAACACTGCCGTCCCGCCTTTGGCAGTGATCTCGTCCACCACCGCTTGCCCGGCATCGGCGCCCCGGTTCACCACCAGCACCTTGGCGCCGTCTTCGGCGAACACATGGGCGATGCCGCGGCCGATGCCGCGCCCGCCGCCGGTGACGATTGCCGCTTTTCCCTGCAAACTGATTGCCATCTCAATTGCCTCTCCTCGAATTCGAACAAGCGCGCACGCTAGCATGCCGTCGGTGTGGAAAATACGCCAAGATGGATCGACAGGAGCCCAACATTCGGCAACAATTCGCACCGATTCATCGGCTGGCTTTATGGGAAATTCATTATGAGCGACGAAATCGGCGCGAATGTGCCGCTCATCGATCATCATTGCCACGGCGTCGTTCCCAAGGATTTGACGAGCGCCGAGTTCGAGGATGCCCTCAGTGAAGCGTTCGCGCCCGCGCCCGCCGGCACC
>PTKB01000180.1 GCA_002937555.1 Alphaproteobacteria bacterium MarineAlpha10_Bin2
TACGAGATCGCCAGCCAATTGCGCGGCACCTGCGGCGAGCGACAGATCAAGGACGCCAAGCATTTGCAATGGGGCACATGCTGGGGCGATTCACTCATCTTCAGGAACTGATTCAGATGGACATCAGCCAAATACCCTTGCCGCGCGTAACGCCTGACACTGAACATTTCTGGGAAGGCTGCCGGCGCCATGAATTGCTGCTGGCGGAATGCAATGCCTGCAACAGAGTGCATCTGCCGCCGGGCCCGGTCTGCCCATTCTGCTTTTCCGACGATCTCGGCTGGCGCAAGGCCTCGGGGCGCGGCCGTGTCAGCGCCTGGACGGTAGTTCACAAGGAATGGTTCGCCGCCTTCAAGGACGACCTCCCCTACAACGCCGCGCAAATCGAACTCGAAGAAGGCCCGCGCCTCACCGCCAACATCATCGGCGTCGACAACGATAAACTCTCCGTCGGCATGGCGGTGGAGGTCGTGTTCGACGATGTCACGGAGGACGTCACCCTGCCGAGGTTTTCGCCCACCTGAAGTAAATTCGCGCCCTAAAGCTTGCATAGGCCGATTGAACTCAATCGGCTTATCATAACTTTGGTGTGGATCGATGTCGCATATCCTCATTTGGCTACTGACCACCGCGCTCGTCATCATTCCTTACTGGAAAATCCTCTCAAGGACCGGGTGCGATAAATCCTTGATCATCCTTCCTTTCGTCCCGGCGCTTGGAATCCTCATATATTGGTACGTGGTCGCGACATCCAATTGGCCGAACTATCAATACGGAAACAAAGCCTAACAGGCGGATTTCAGATGCTGTATGCCCTCCTTATCCTAGTTGTCGTCGTGCCCTATCTTCCCGCCATCGGGGTTCTGAAGAGAGCCGGCTATAGCGGTTGGCTGTACTTTCTCTTCCTCATTCCCATCGTGAACATCGTCTGGCTTTGGATATTCGCCTTCGCCGAATGGCCCAATATTATGGCGAACGTCAGCGATAGATAAGCGCAGCTATCGCGCCAAAGTCACCCGCAATAACACGGTTCCGGCAGGCCCGGCACATCCACCTCCACCGCGAACAGCGCGCCGGCGAGCGGCTCGGCGGCACGTTGTTCGTCCGTCAGGCGGAAGAAGGCGCTGGTGACGTAAAGGGTTTTGAGATCGGTGCCGCCCAGCGCGCAGGAGGTGACACGCGAGACGGGAAACTCGATCTCCGCGGCCACGCTGCCGTCGGGACCGTGGCGCAGCACCCGCCCGCCGTCGAAGCGGGCACTCCAGAGGAAGCCTACCGAGTCGACCGTCGCGCCGTCGGGGATGCCGGGGAGCGCGCCCGTCTCGGCGAAGACGCGTTTGTTCGAAAGCGCACCGGTTTCGGCATCGAGATCATAGGCGAAGATGTTTTTGAGCAAGCTGTCGGCGTAATAAAGCGTGCTTCCATCCGGCGAAAAGGCGACGCCGTTCGAAAGGGTGATGCCGTCCGCCGCCATATGGCTGGCGCCGTCGGAATCGAGGCGGAAGAGTTGGCCGGAGGGGCGTTTGAGCATTTTGTCCATGCTGCCGGCCCAGAACCGGCCCTGGCGGTCGGCGCGCCCATCGTTGAGGAGCGTGCCCTCGGCATCCTCGCGCGGGTCGTGCAGGAGCTCATATGCGCCGCTTTCCGGATCATAGAACGCGAAGCCCTTGCGCCCCGCGATCACCAGCCCACCCGCTTCTCGTAGCGCGAAGGAATGCACCTTGTCGGGCGGCGTCCAGCTATCGACTTTGCCACTTGCCGCGTCGAGGCGGTGGATTGCCGGGCGGAACACATCGGTCCACCAGAGACGCCCCCGCTCCGCGTCCCACACCGGCACCTCGCCGAGTACGTCTTCGGTATTGGCCGCCACGCTCACAACGTTCATCCACATATCCTTATTCTGGCACTGTACCATGGCGGCGTTTGCGGCATAATCGCGCCCGGGCATCCCAAGGAGACACTATGAGCAAGTGTTGGAAAGTTCGGCCCGAGGGCTCGAACTGGGGCGAATTCGGCCCCGACGATCAGTTGGGCCGGCTCAATCTATTGACCGCGGAGCGCGTTTTGGAAGCGGTGAAAGAAGTGCGCACCGGGCGTACCTTCTGCCTCAGCCTCCCGCTCGATTTGCCGGGCAGCAATTCGCTTAACCCGAGCCGCCTGCCGCCGGAGTTGAAGCCGGTCATCCGTCAAGGCGAGATCGCCTTCGACGGCCCGGCCAGGCGCGACAATCCGTTGCAGACCGACCTCCTGTGCGATGACGCGATGCTGATCCACAGCCAATATTCGACGCAATGGGACAGCTTCTCCCATATCGGCGCGCTGTTCGATGCTGACGGCGACGGCGCGCCCGAGCATGTCTATTACAACGGCTTCAAGGTGGTCTCGGAAGAGACCGGCGAGGGGCTTTACGGCGAGATTGGCGCGGTCAATCTCGGCATTGAGAACATGGCCGAAACTTGCGTCCAGGGGCGCGGCGTGATGATTGATCTGCGCGCCCATTGCGGCGATGAGCGGCGCGCTGTCGGCTTTGATGAGCTGATGGCGATCCTGAATAAAGACGATGTTGAGGTCATGGAAGGCGATCTCGTTTGCCTGCACACCGGTTTCGCCGACCGCATCGTCGCGGCGGCGGAAACGCCCGAGCCCGTCGGCGCCGTCTGCACGGTGCTCGACGGCGACGACAAAAAACTCCTCGAGTGGATTTCCGAAAGCGGCCTCGCCGCTCTCATATCCGACAATGTCGCGGTCGAGCAATCCTCTTCCGTCGCCCGCGAGATGACTGAGCCTGGTCCGGTGCTGCCGCTGCACGAACATTGCCTATTCAAGATCGGCGTGCCGCTGGGCGAGCTTTGGTATCTGAGCGATCTCGCCGCCTGGCTGCGTGAGAACGGGCGCTCGCGCTTCCTCCTCACCGCGCCGCCGTTGCGCATGCCGGGCGCGGTGGGCTCGCCGGCAACACCGGTCGCCACGGTATGAACACGCCCCCGATGGCGATGCCGAAAGCGAAGACGGCGATGGCGCTGATCGATGAAATTGCGGCGCGCCACCCCGAACGCGAAGCCCTGGTCGGCGGCGGCGAGCGCTATAGCTGGGCCGAATTCCGCACCCGAACGCGTGACCTTGCCAAGGGCCTGCATGCCGCCGGTGTGCGGCGCGGCGACAAAGTCGCCATTCTGATGGGCAATCGCCCCGAATGGCTGATCGCCGATTTCGCCATCATGTCTTTGGGCGGCGTGATGGTGGCGGCCAACACCTGGGCGACGGCGCGCGAACTGGCCTATCAGTTGAGCCATTCGGAATGCCGTCTCATGATCATGTCGGCAGGATTTCTGAAGCGCGATTACGCCGCGCTGATCGAAGACGCGCGTGCGGAAGATTACGATTTGAGCGGCTTGGAGCGAATATTTTGCCTCAGCGATGGCCCGCCGCCTGAGGGCATGGAAGCGTTCGAGGAATTGTGGCGCCTCGGCTCAGATGTGCCGGACGACGAAATCGACGCCGCCCAGGCCGCCGTGGCGGGCGAGGACATCGCATGTTTACTCTACACCTCCGGATCCACGGCGCTGCCCAAGGGCGTGCCGTTACAGCATTTCGCCCTCATCGAAAATATGTGGGGCATCGGCGAGCGCTTGCGCCTTACGCCGGATGACAGGCTGTGGCTGGCGGTCTCGCTGTTTTGGGGCCTCGGCTGTGAAAACGCGCTGTTTGCCGTTTGGACTCACGGCTCCTCAATCGTGCTTCAGGAGCATTTCGACGCCGGCGAAGCACTGCGTTTGATCGAGGCCGAGCGCTGCACAATTTTTTACGGCACACCCAATATGACCCTTGCGTTGCAGGAACATCCCGACTACGCCGACCGCGACCTTTCCTCGTTGCGCACCGGCGCCACATTAGGTTTGCCGGAGCAAATCCGCCGCCTCGTCGATCTCGGCGTGAGCGAGATTTGCCAGGTCTACGGCCTCACCGAAACCTATGGCAATTGCTCGCTTAACGACGCCCACGACACCCTGGCGCGGCGCACAGAATCGATCGGTACGCCGCTTCCCGGCAACGATATCATCATCGCCGACATGGAGACCGGCCGCCTGTTGCCGCAAGGCGAGACCGGCGAAATCCGCCTCAAAGGCTATGTCACGCCGGGTTATTACAAGGACCCGGAAAAGACCGCCGAGGCGTTCGACGAGAACGGCTATTTCCGCACCGGTGACCTCGGATTCTACGACGCAGACGGCTATCTCTATTTTCGCGGCCGCACCAAGGAGATGATCAAAACCGGCGGCATCAACGTCTCACCTGCCGAAATCGAAGAAGTTTTGATCGGACATGACGCGGTGGAACTCGCCTACGTCATCGGCCTAGAAGACCCGCGCCGCGACGAGATCGTCGCCGCCGTAGTCGTTGCCCGCGAGAAAATCGAGGCCGATGATTTGCTCGCGCCGTGCCGCGAAATCCTCGCCGCCTACAAGGTGCCGCGCCGGTTGATATTCGTGGATCACGGAGATTTGCCGCTCACCAGTACCGGAAAGCTGCAAAAGAATCGGTTGAAGGAATTGTTTAAGTAATGGATCAAAACCCTCTCCTCCGGGGGAGAGGGCTTGGGAGAGGGGGGAACCAAAGCGCGCGGCGCGCACTAAGTTCGTCCCACCACCCCAAACCCTTCCTCCCCCCAGGGAGGAAGGGCCTAGCGCTGTCTGCCGCCGGGAAGTATCTTTTGCAGCTTTATCTCGTAACTCAGCGTCTGCCCGGCCCAAGGATGATTAAGATCGCAGGTGGCGAACTCGTCTTCTATCTCCACCACCGTAATCAGCACCGACTTGCCCTCATGCTCAATCGTGAAGATATCGCCCTCCTTTGCCTCTTCCGGCACCGAGGCGCGCGGCACATGGATCAGGCGCTCCTCGTCGCGCTCGCCGAACGCTTCCGCCGGGGTGAGGTTCAGCGCCGTTTTGCCGCCCGGCACCATGCCGATAAGAGCCTGGCTTACCGCCGGCAGCAATTCATCTCCGCCCACCGACACTTCGGCGGGGCTTGAGGATTTGGTGCGGTCGAGCATCTTTCCGCCCTCGGCGCGGATGGTGTAGTGGATGCGCACCTTGTCGCCATCGCGGACCGTCGCCGCGAGCAGTTCCAACTGCGCCCGCGCGGCTCTCAAGTCAGCGCTTTCCAACCCCTCCTTGAACCACGCATAGAGCGGGCCCAACAGATCCCGCCCTTCCTCTGTGCGCCCACTATCGTGATAGAGGCGGGCCAGCGCCGTCGCCGCGCGCAACTCCCAGGCCCGCGCTTTCTGCTCACGAGCGACCTCCAACGCCTTGTCGAAACTCGCCTCGGCCAGGGCACCGTCATCGGCGCCGCTGGCAAGATGCAGGATGCCCCGGATGCGGTGCAGTTCGGCCTCGCTGTCGCACTTTCCGCTTTCACCGATATAGGCAAGCGCTTCCTCGACCACTTGCAAGCC
>PTKB01000181.1 GCA_002937555.1 Alphaproteobacteria bacterium MarineAlpha10_Bin2
GTGGGTTCGATGGGATACGCATGTTGCAGCAATTATGGATGAACGCTTTCCAGGCATTAAATTTCTGAAAACTGCATAATTTTTTCGTACAGTTTTTTGCAAATAGGCTGTGATTTGTCAACAATTTCAGAGAAAACCACATTTTGGAATTATTGAGTTTCAGCATTTATAAAAATTTTGCAAACGAGATGTAAAAAACTCAATTTTATTGCCACTTTTTCTATACAAGTTGCCGGATCTATCTATCAAAACAAAGTGTGAACCTCTAACGTCAAAATAATCTGAAAGCCATAAATATCTTAAAGTAAACAGGATATAATAGTTGAAAAATATTTCATTTTAGATCTAGATTTTTGTATATAGATGTTTTATTGTTATTTCATATAGCTAACGCCTTTATAAATGCCGTTCATGAAATCAAAAAAACATCTAAGTTTTTCTAGTTTACGCAACGCTTTTTCATCACATTTACGCCAGTTGCCCGATGATCGACAAGAGGGAAAGGTCAATTACTCCATTCACGATGCAATGATGTGTGCCTTTGCCTGTATGTTTTTTCAAGATCCCTCATTATTGCAGTTTCAAAAACAGCTCGAAGACGAACAGAACCTTAATAATCTAAAAACTCTTTTTGATGTCCATAACATTCCAGAAAATACTCAGCTTAGAGATATCGTTGATACCATACCCAGCCAGGAGTTTCGCTCCATTTTTAAAGAGCTTTTCTTTCGCTTACAACGCGGTAAGCATTTAGAACAATACCAGTTTCTTCCGGGGTTATACCTTTGCCCTATAGATGGTACTCAATATCATATTTCAGGGGAAATATACTGTGAAAGCTGTCTAATAACTAACCATACAAATGGAAATACAACGTATGCCCATAAGGTTCTGCAGGCTGCCATTATGCACCCTGAAATGAAACAGGTAATTCCTCTAATGCCAGAGGAAATTTGCAATACCGATGGAACGGAAAAACAAGATTGTGAAACTAATGCCGCTAAACGGTTGATTCCAAAAATCAGAAAAGATCATCCACAACTCGGACTTATTATTGTCGGAGATGATCTTTTTTCCAGGCAACCTCTTATTAATACCATACTCAATGAAGGAATGCATTATATTTTAGTTGTCAAGGAAACCAGTCATATTGCCATGTTTAACGAACGGTTAGGCGTTATTCCGTAGTCTGTGTGCGAAATTGTCCGGCATGTCCTTTGCGGTGACGGGAAGCCGGGCGCGCGCCACGTCACCTGTCCGCTATTTTTGCGGCCACGAAGAGTTCGGAATCAAGCGCTTGGAAACATCCCGAAACCGGATCGAGCTGCCCGCCGGCGATAGTTCCAGGTCGCGTTTGAGCGAGCTCGAAGCCGAGCTTAGCAAATCGCACGATAATCTCGGTCGCCTCACCTCTCAGCTCGACCAGGTCAACCAGGATCTCGAGCGCCTGACGAGCTACGATCCTCTCACCGGTCTGGCCAACCGCAACCTGTTTTACGATCAGTTGGGCGGCTATATCGCCGTCGCCCGGCGTGAAAAGCGCAAACTTCCGCTTCTCGTGCTCGACGTCAACGCGTTCAAGGACGTCAACGACAGCCTCGGCCACCGCGCCGGAGACAGCGTTCTCAAGGAAGTGTCGAAGAGAATTTCCGGAGTGTTGCGCGATTCCGACACCGCGGCGCGCTTGGGCGGTAACGAATTCGGCGTTGTGCTGCCGACCGCCGCCACCATCGACGGCGCCATGGTCGTGGCGCAGAAAATCGCCAGCGCCGTGGAAGCGCCGATTCAAGTTGACGGGCACCGTTTGGTGCTCGGTGTGAGCATCGGCATATCGCTCTTTCCGGACAACGGAACGGACGAAAAAGGCGTCGTCAGTCTGGCCCTGGTGGCGATGAACGAGGCCAAACGCTCTGGCGGCGGGTTCGTCGCCTGTGCGCCCGATCAAAACAAATCGCCGGTCGGCCAATTGATTCTGGCCGGCGATATCCGCGATGCCATCGAAAACAACGAGCTTACGCTGCATTACCAACCGAAAGTGGCGATGAAGGATGGCCGGGTGATTGGCGCCGAAGCCCTGGTGCGCTGGAACCATCCGCATCAGGGGCTGATCTATCCCGATAATTTCATCCCGCTGGTGAAGCGTACCGGCCTCATCAACGGCCTGACCCTGGCGGTCCTCGATGCCGCGTTGGCGCAGGCGCGCCTATGGCAGAACAGCGGCAAACCGAAGAGCATTTCGGTCAATTTGTCGTCCCGGGCGCTGCACGACGCGCGATTGCCCGAGCAAATTTCGGAGCGCCTCAAGTTTCATCAAGTACCGCCGCACAGCCTGATACTGGAAATTACCGAGACCGCCATCATGATCGATGCCGACAAGGCGATGGAAGTCGTGACCGGACTCGCGGATCTTGGCGTCGGCATCGCCATCGACGATTTCGGCACCGGGTATTCTTCACTGTCCTATTTGCGCCGTCTGCCGGCGCAGGAAATCAAGATCGACCGTTCTTTCGTGCTCAACATGCACCGCAATGACGATGACAAGACTATCGTCCGCTCGGTGATCGATCTGGCCAATAATCTCGGCATGAAAGTGGTCGCCGAAGGCGTGGAAAGCGGCGAGATATACGATCTCCTGAAGGACATGGATTGTTATTGCGCCCAGGGCTATTACATCAGCCGCCCGGTCGAAGGGGTAAAATTCAACGACTGGTTGGAGGATCCGGTGTGGGGCGAACCGGCTAGCGTTCAGAACGTGAAAACTTAAGATCACCCACGGCCACGGCGCCCGACGGCAATTCCGCCCCCTGGTCAGCGATCCACGCCGCGATATCGCCGAGCACCGTTTCGGCGGCAAGGTCGCGCAGCAGCATGTGCCAGCCCGTTTCGTAAACCGCGACCGGAATATCCGGCGACAGCCGCGATACCATCTCGGATGTCGGACCAGGTGCGATTAACTGATCGTTCTCGCCGTATAAGATCAGTGCCGGCGCGGTCAGCTTGGCGCTGCCTTGGAGCGCCGAATCCATCAAATTCACCAAGCCCCACATGGCGTCGACCCGGGTGCGCTTGATCACCAGCGGGTCTCTTTGAAGTCCGAGAATCATCTCTCTATTGTCGGAGGCCACCACACCCAGCCCGCGGCCGGTCAGTTCCATGTCGGGAAAGAGATGGGCGCCTAGCCACAATGCGGCGCGGTAGAACGGGTTCATCGTCGAGCGCGCCCAAACCGCGGGCGCGACGAGAATGACCCCCTCAGCGTCGAGCACCTGCTCTTCCGCCGCACTCAGAAGAACAGCCGCGCCCATGCTCTCGCCCAGCACATAAACCGGCAAGCCCGGATAACTCTCGCGGAGAATCCTGAGCGCCGCTCTCAAATCTTTGATGAGCGAGGATTGCGGCGGCCAAATGCCGGCATATTCCGTCGCGCCGAAGCCGCGCTGATCATAGGCGAACGTCGCGATGCCGTGGCGCTGCCAATAGCGCCCCGGCGCGTCGAACGCGTTCGAGTAATCGTTAAAGCCGTGCAGCGCCAGGATGACGGCATCGGGTTCGGCGCCGGGAAGCCAGCTGCGCATCGGCAGGCGCGCGCCGTCCGCCGCGACGAACATGGTGGATTCGAAATGGGGTTCGGTGTCGAACGGCCCGGCGGATTGCTGATGCGGCGAGGCGCAGGCGCCGAGCACGACCACAAAGGCGAGCAGCAAAACGGCTCTCGGCCAACGAAACTTCATGATAAAGGCGCGCCGGTTACCGCCGATCGCCGGATTACGAATCGGCGATGCTTTCGCCTGGTTCGTCGCCGGCGGTGCTCCGGCTCTTGATGATTTCCTGGCGCTCCAAACGGGTGCGCACGGCAGCGAGGAGTTCCTCGACCGTGTAGGGCTTGGTGATGTAATCATCCGCGCCCAATTCCATGCCCTTGCGCATGTCGGCCCGGCTCGCGGCGGCGGTGAGAAAGATCACCGGGATGACGGAAGTTTCCGGATCGTCGCGCAACGCCGCCAAGGCGCCGTAGCCGTTCATATCCGGCATCAGCACATCGCAAATAATTAAGTCCGGGTGAATCTCGCGCGCCGACACAACGCCATCGCGGCCGTTCGGGGCATCGATGACGTCGTAGTTCTCGTATTTGAGGACGGTAACGATCTTGTCTCGAATCGGGGCTTCATCCTCGATGACTAGAATTTTGGTCATGCGGCGTGCCGTCCATAAGAGATTGCGTGGGCTGGTCGTCGAATTCTACTCCTGATGGCGGCAAGGCTGCAACCAGACCGCTATGATGTATGTCAACAAGATTAACTTAGTCTCAGCGGACGCAACGTTTCTTCGATCCGTTGGCGGGATATGGCGCCTTGGCGGAGCAGCCGGGGGGCGCCGGAAGTGAGGTCGACAATGGTCGATGCGCTGCCCGGGCAGGAACCGCCGTCGAGCACCGCATCGATCGCCGATCCGAGGCCGTTAAGGACCTCTTCAGCGCTCTCCGGCGCCTCGGCACCGCTTGGATTGGCGCTCGGCGCGGTGAGCGGGCCGGCGAATGCGCGCAACAGCGTCATGGCGGTCTCGTTGCCCGGCGCGCGCAGCGCCACGGTCGCACCGTCGGGGTTAATCTCGGCGCTCAGCGCGCATCCTTCGCGCCGCTTGACAATCAGTGTCAGCGCGCCGGGCCAATAGGCGCCGGCAAGAAGCCGCGCTGGTTCGTCGAAAACGCCATAGAGCGCCGCCTCGCGCAAATCCTGCACGAGAACGATCAGCGCTTTGCCGGGCGGCCGTGCCTTGGCCGCGAACAGTTTTTGGACCGCGGCATCGTTCCGCGCGTCAGCGCCAAGGCCATATACCGTTTCGGTCGGGAAGGCGACCAGCCCGCTGGCGCGCAGAATATTGGCGGCGATAGCGATATCGCCCGCCGTCGCGCTCAGTCTTCTCACGCATTGTGACGGTTGGGTCATTCCACGCCGCGGGCGACGAACGCGGGGTTGTCGAGCCCGGGCTTGCCGTATTCGAGCACCGTCCCGTCGAGGCGCTTCACACTGCCGCCGGCCGCTGTCAGCACGGCATGGCCGGCGGCGGTGTCCCATTCCATGGTGCGGCCGAATCGCGGATAGAGATCCGCTTCGCCTTTAGCCAACAAGCCGAATTTAAGCGCGCTGCCGGCGCTGGTGACGCTCACCGTCCGGTGACGGGCGATGAAATCGTCCGTGTCTGCGTCGCGGTGATTGCGGCTGGCGACGACGACGGCTCCGTCGGCTGGCAGCGCACGCGCTTGAATCGATTTCCTGCGCCCGTCCT
>PTKB01000182.1 GCA_002937555.1 Alphaproteobacteria bacterium MarineAlpha10_Bin2
GGCGGTTACAAGAAAGTGCAACCGATTCGGGGCGCAAGTAGAGGTGTGATTGCCATGTTTGCGAAGCTAGGATTGCCGCGCATAGCTGCCGCTGCCGGGTTGGCGGCGGCGCTCGTTTTGCCGCTTGCCAGCGCCGCTGTGGCGGCCGACGAGCCGCTCGAGACGGCGGTCGAGACGGCGGTCGAGATGCCCAAGGCAGATGTCGAGCTCCGCGTCTCGGATGTCGTCTTTGAAGAGGCCGGGCGCTACGGACAGTTCACCTATACCCGTGAATTCCACGACCTCGGCGGACGGGGCGCGAAGTTACGCCATGGCCGGGTGTGCTATTCGAGCGGCGGCTGCATCTCGGCGCCGCTCGAATATGTCATCGAGCCCGGCGGCGTTCTGGTGCAGGAAGGCCAGCTGCTGATGCCGATGTCGATCTCCCAGGCCTTCGATTTCACCTATATCGGCGAAAACGGCGAAGGCGAAGACGTCACCGTCAAGGCACGGATCTTGGTGGTGGGAGATCAGTTGGAGCTGCAGGAGCTGGAATGATTCGGAGGCTGGCCTGCGAGGCCATGGATGGCGACAGCACCAGACCCCACTAGCCGGAGCGGCGCTGAAGCACGCCTGGCACTGCCTAAATATGCCGATGTGTGCGCGGCGGCGGAGCGTCTGGCGGGACGCGCGGTGCGCACGCCGCTCCTCGAATCGCCATGGCTCAATGCGCGCATCGGCGGGCGCTTATTGGTCAAGGCCGAGCCGCTGCAGCGCACCGGCGCGTTCAAGTTTCGCGGCGCCTACAATTGTATCAGCCAGCTCGATGCGGCGGCGCGGGAGCGCGGCGTGGTCGCTTATTCCTCGGGCAACCATGCACAGGCCGTGGCCGCGGCGGCGCACATGCTCGGTGCGCCGGCGGTGATCGTCATGCCGAACGACGCGCCGGCGGTGAAAGTCGCCGGCACAAGGCGTTACGGCGCGGAAATTGTCAGCTATGACCGGGCGACGGAAGATCGCGCGGCGTTGGCCGAGGGCTTGGCGCGCGACAAGGGTGCGACATTGGTGCGGCCTTATGAGGATTGCGATGTCATCGCCGGCCAGGGCACGGTCGGCCTGGAGATCGCCGCCGAATGCCGGGTGCGCGATATCGCGCCCGATTTCGTCGTGGTGCCGGCCGGCGGCGGCGGGCTAATGGCCGGCTGCGCGCTGGCGCTCAGCGCCGAGTTGCCGGATGCCGCGCTCTACACCGCCGAGCCGAGCGATTATGACGACCATGCACGCTCGTTTGCCGCCGGAGCGCGCCAGCGGGTACGCGACATGAGCGCCGCCACCTTGTGCGATGCGCTGCTCCCCGAGCAGCCCGGCGAGCGCACCTTCGCCATCAATTCGAGCCGCGTCGCCGGCGGAGTGACGGCGGATGACGATGCGGTGCTGGGCGCCATGGCCGCGGCCTTCCACGAGCTTAAACTGGTGGTCGAGCCGGGCGGCGCGGCGGCGCTGGCGGCGGTGCTGAACGGCGCGCTGGAGACGACAGACAAGACCGTCGTGGTGGTTGCATCGGGCGGAAATGTCGATCCCGATGTCTTCCGCATGGCCCTCGATCGCGGTGCGGACCATGCTTAGAATTCTTGCCGTTCTTCTCACGCTGGCGGTGCTGTCGACGGCATACAGTTTCACCGCTTCAGCGCAATCGCTGCCGCTGGATATGGTTGAGCGTATCGCCGCCGCCGCCGATGAGGGCCGGCGCCATCAGGCTTCGCTCGGCGACATCATCGACGAGCGCCGCCAGATCGCCAACCGGCAGCTCGAGACGGTGGTGGTGTCGGCGATCGTCGAACGCCCGGAGCTGTTTCAGGCGATCATGCAGGAGGCCTACCGCCAAGCGCCGGAATCGCAAGCCAATCTGAACGTGACGGTCGTCAGCATGTTTCCGGGGTTCGCCGGCGCCCTGCCCCAGCCGTCGCGCGAACCGCCGCGGCGCGCGGCACCGGAGACACCGCGTGTTGTCCCGCCACCGGATGTACGGGCGCAGGACATTGTGCGTGCGCGCGCGCCCGCCGAGCGCCCGCCGGATTGGCCGATCCTGCCGAAAGACGGCGGCATCGACGGCTATGCCGACAAGGATCCGCTCGAAGGCCTCAACCGGGTGTTCTTCTACGCCAACGGCGCGCTGGATATACTCGTCTTCGAGCCGCTGGCGCGGGGCTACCGGTTCATTACGCCGGAGGTGGCGCAGAACGCGCTCGGCCGAGCCTTCGACAATCTCGCCTCGCCGATCATTTTCGCCGACGACCTTCTGCAACTACGCTTCCAACGTGCGGCGGTGACCTTTTCGCGCTTCGCCATCAACAGCACGGTCGGCGTGCTCGGACTGTTCGACGTCGCGGCGGAACTGGGTCTGGAGGGGCATGACGCCGATTTCGGACAAACTCTCTATGTTTACGGCGTCGGCGACGGCATTTATCTGGTGTTGCCGTTTTTCGGCCCGACCACGGCGCGCGATGCGATCGGCCTCGGCGTCGACAGCCTCTTCGACCCGCGCACCTGGTTTCTCGGCTCGACCGAGCGCCTTGCGCTCTATGCCGGCGAGGGCGTGGTGCGCCGCGAGGAACTCATCGAAGCGGTGAATTACCTGATCGAAAATGCCGAGAGCAATTACGACGCGGTGCGCGCCTGGACCTATCAGCAGCGCCAACTCGAACTGTCGGAATAGATATCGCTAGAGCGGCTCGACACCTCCGGGATAGCAAAACGACGAAGCGGGCGAATAAAAGCCGAAAGTGATTTCTAGCGGATCGGCCGGGCGCAGCGCGTAGGTCGGGTGATTTGGTGCGAGAAATTCCAAGGATTGAATTTCGAAGCCGGCGACGATATCGCCGACATAGGCGTAGCGCCCGCTTTCCAACCCGCCGCCGCTCTGGGTGATGTAACGCAAATGGCCGCGCACGGATTCGGCGATGGCGTCGGACACCCGCGCTTTGGTGCGGAACAGGAGCGTTCCGTCGCCGGCCGCGGTCGTCGCGGTGAGCACGTCATTCTCGATCGCCAGTTCGGTCTTGCCGGCTTCGGCCGGAATCCCGCGCTCCGCCGCATAGGCCGTCATGCCGGGATTGGAATTGAAATAATGGGTCCAGAAACGCCCGGGCGTGTCGCCATCAACGTTCAGGCCGTCGAGATCGAGGCCCATATAAGTGAGCGAATAGGCGCCGAAATGGGAGGTCTGGGCGTCGGTGTCGACGCAATATTGGTTGATGTAGATGGCTTTATCCTCGGCCGGCGTGAGGCCGGTGGGCAACAGCGCGGCTGAGGCTTCCGGATCGGCCGGCACCCAGCAGAAATAGAGCATGCGGGCATTGGTGATCAGTTGCGGCGGCAGCAGTTCCTGGGCCATGTTTTTATCTCCCCGGGTTCGTTTGTGAAGCGTATATGGCTGACCGCCATCATACGCCGTGCGCCGCGCCTAGGTGAAGGTTCACGTGAAGAAATAGGGCGCGAGACCGAGATGGTTCTCGTCGACCACCAAGCGGCGGTTGAGCGGCGGATAGGCACGGCGGTTGCATTCCAGGCGGTCGCAGAGGCGGCAATTGACGCCGATCTTGAGCGCCGAAACCGGGTCCGCCGGCAGCTTGCCGTCGGCATAGATCATCTGCCCCGCCTGGCTCGCCTCGCAGCCGATGGCGACGACAAATTGCTGCGCCGGCACGTGATGGCCGCCGCCCGGGCGCGACACCAGGCGGGCGACGGTGAAATAGGTCGAGCCGTCGGGCATCTGCACGAACTCGGTGCGGGTTTCGCCCGGCGTGCGGAAGGCACGGTGCACGCCCCAGCGCGGGCACAGGCCGCCGAAGCGGGCGAAGTGGAAGCCGTTGGCGCTGAACCGGCGCGAGACGTTGCCGGCGCAATCCATGCGCACCAGGAAGAGCGGCACGCCTTTGTCGCCGGGGCGCTGCAGATTGGTCAGCCGGTTGCACACCTGCTCGTAGCCGGCGCCGAAGCGCCGCGCCAGAAGGTCGATATCGTAGCGCAACGCCTTCACCGCCTCATGGAAACGGGCATAGGGCATCATCACCGCGCCGGCCATGTAATTGGCGAGGCCGATGCGCAGCAGGCGCTTGGTCTCTGCGCCTTCGAGCCCGGCACTGTCGACAATCTCGTCGAACAGCTCGGTGCGGTCTAGAAGCGCGATCTGATAGGCGAGCTGATGGCTGCGGCTCTCGGGCGGCAGAATTTCCGACAGCATGACGCGCCGGCCGTGGCGGTCGTAGCGGCGCAGCGTATCTTCCATCACATCGAACGGCAGCACGCGCACCTTGATGCCGTGCGCGTTCAAGAGATAGGCCCTGAGCGTTTCGTAAAGTGCGTCCTTATCGAGCTTGGCGTCGCTCCACATCTGCTCGGCGGCGTCTTCAAGATCGGGGAAATAATTGCCGCGCGCCTGGATGAAATCCTGGACTTCCTCGCCGGCGAGGCGCAGCGCCGCGACGCCGTCCACTTTATCGGTGCCGCTCAAGCCCTCGGCCAGATTGAGCGCATTGTCGACCAGTTCGCGGTAGCCGCGGAACAGGTCGAACACGGCTTCGCCGCCGACCGGGCTGGAGGCCGCCATATCCTGGATGTCCTGGTGGGTGACGCCACTCTTGGCGAACAGCGGGTCGCCGAACACTTCTTTGAGGAGGGCGGCAACGCGCGCTTCGTCATCGACGGCGAAGCGCTGCAGGTCGATATCGTAGGTTTGCCCGAGTTTCAGTAGCAATTGCACGGTGACCGGGCGCTGATTGCGCTCGATGAGGTTGAGATAGCTGGCCGAGATGCCCAATTGCTCGGCCATCTGGCTCTGCGTCAGGCCGCGCTCCAGACGCATGCGCCTCAGGCGTGGACCGACCATGACCTTGCGTTCCGCCATCTGTACTGCTCCACCTTCCGGATGTTTGGCGCCCGCCCTGGCGGGGCGCTTTTGCCGATTATTCCGCAGTGCCGAAAAATTTACAAGATTTACAAATTGACTTTTGATAATCTACTTTATGTTACAGAATTACATTTTTAATATCAACAGGTTATGGACAAACGCGCTGCAACGGCAGACTGTTGGCCGTGGTTGCAGCGCGGCATAGGAAAGGGATTTCGAGATGCCGCAACGCGATGGAACAGACGGAAACGAAATGGAACTTACCGCTGGCATTGAAATTAAGGGCGCGCTGGCGCCGGGCTTCGAGGAAATCCTTGAGCCCGCCGCGTTGCATTTCATCGCCGGGCTGGAGCGCCGCTTCGGCGACGTTGATTCGGAGTGGTCGTTAA
>PTKB01000183.1 GCA_002937555.1 Alphaproteobacteria bacterium MarineAlpha10_Bin2
GTTGGTCGGGCTGAAGACTAGTTTCGGCTTGCTGCCATTGGACGGGGTGCTCGGCCTGTCGACCAGCATGGACAGTGTGGGCCCGCTGGCGCGAAACGTTGCCGACGCGGCCGCTTTGTTCACCGCGCTGGCGGGCGGATATGGGGCGGGAAATTCACATGCGCCTGACCTGGAGGGCGTCGATCCGGCGCGCCTCGACCTGGCGCTGCCGGCAAATCTGGTGTGGGAGGGTTTGGATGCGGGGGTCGAGCGGGTGGCGCGAGCCGCAATTTCTGGACTTGAAGCCGCCGGTGTGACGGTGCGGGAGGCTCAAATTCCGCAGTTTGGCGAGATCGAGGAGTTGATCAGCCATTTCGGGCCGTTCCACGCCGCCGAGTGCCATGCGTTGTGGCATGAATATATCGAGGCGCGGCCCAATCTTGTCTACCGGCCGATCCTCGAGCGTATCCGACTTGGCGGCAAGATGCCGGCACGCGAGGTGGAAGGCGCCAAACAGGCGCTGGGCAAGGTGGCGCCAGCGCTGCATGCGCGGATTCGCGAGGTCGGTGTGCTGGCGATGCCGACGATCGCCATCAGCCCGCCGGCCATTGCCGAGCTGGAAAACGACATGGACGCCTGGATGGCGGCCAATGTGATGACGCTGCGCAACACCCGGCTCGCCAACTTCCTCGATTGCGCGGCGCTGACCCTGCCGTGCGGCAAAGATGACAACGGTATTCCGGTCGGCCTGATGCTGATGGCGCCGGCGGGTTGGGAGTTGCGCCTGTTGCGCATGGCGAGCGCCATGGAGCCGATCCTCGCCGAGTGATATGCGGCGAAAATATGCGCTTTGCTAAAGTAGCACAAAATTAGCCAAGGTTCGCAGTTCGAATATCTGTAAGATATTGAATTAATTGCATTTATTCTCGTTGATGGGGATCTCCATTACAGCACCTCCGGCAAATTTGTGATTTAAAGAAAAAATCCAATTATTCCAACAAGTTAATGCAAACTACGGAGACTCTTGCCTGGGCCGTGGGGGCATGCCGACGCGTGAAGGGAAATTACCCTCGCGGCAGGCGGACGCCAATTAACATCTTCCGCCGGCTCTGCTAGTCTGTTAAGTTCGATTCGTAATAGCAGCACACAAGACCTTGTAATTAAAGGCAGGAGATGGATTTACGCATGCGTTATTTCGAGGCGCCACGGGGACGCAGGACGCCGTGACGGCGAGTAGCGAAGGGGCACGCCGCGCGCCGTTCCTGCCGGAAGCGGCGAGCCGCTATTTGCGCCGGCGCACCTTTCAATTGGGCGGCCTGGTGGTCTTGGCGCTGGCCGCGGTGTTGGCGCTCGCGCTGGTCAGCTACGCGCCCGGCGACCCCTCGTTCAACACCGCGAATTCACACAGCATCGCCAATTTGGCCGGCCTGCCCGGCGCTTACGCCGCCGATCTCCTGCTGCAGGCGGTCGGCGCCGCTTCGGCCTTGCTGGTCGCCATTCTGGCGGCCTGGTCCTGGGCTTTGCTGTCATGCCGCGGCATACGGCTATTCTGGCTGCGGGTCGCGCTCTGTCCGCTCAGCATCGTGCTAGCCGCCGCCGGTTTCGCCGCTCTCGCGCCGCCCATGGGGTGGCCGGTTGAAGCCGGCTTCGGCGGCGGCGGCGGCGGCGTGATCGCGGCGCCGGTCGGCGCGCAACTGTCGGCCTGGGGCGCCGGAGTTTCGACCCTGCCGATCATTGCCTTCGCCCTCGCGGCGCTCGCTTTCTCTGTCGCTTTGGGCCTGCGGTGGCGCGAATGGCGCGGCATGTTCAGCGGGCTGTGGTTTATCCTGCGCAAATCCACGCGCGGTCTGTTCTTGAGCACCAAATGGGTGCACGCCCAGACGACCCCCAAATTCGCCGATGCCGGCGCCGAGACCAAGCCGGCGCGCGAGAAAAAGCGGCCTCGCGCGCCGCGCCGCGTCTGGCGGCCGAAAGTCAAACTTCCCGCCTTTGCATTTGGCAGGAACAACAAACTCCGTGCCGAACCCCAGCTTTACGACGACGGCCTGGCGGAGGGGCCGCTCGAGCCCAGCCTGTTGGCGCGAAAACCTGCCAAGAAGATGGTCGAACCGGCGGCGCGCAAGCCCAAGCCGGGAAAACGCGCCGAACGCGAGAGCCAGCGCACCCTCGATTTGAACGAGGGGCATGAATTCGAACTGCCGGCGCTCGACTTGCTCTCCACCGCGGCGGCGAAAGGCCGCAAGCCCTCGCTGGCCGAAAACGCGCGCGAGCAGAACGCCGAATTGCTGCTCACCGTGCTCGAGGATTTCGGCATCTACGGGCTGATCGACAAAGTCCGCCCCGGCCCGGTGGTGACGCTCTATGAATTCATTCCGCGCGCCGGCACGCGCACGGCGCGGGTGATCGCGCTGGCCGATGATATCGCGCGCTCGATGAGCGCCGTTTCCGTCCGCGCCGCGACCATTCGCGGGCGCAACGTGATCGGCATCGAATTGCCCAATAATGACCGCGAAAAAGTATTTCTGCGCGAGCTCCTGGCGAGCGAGGATTACGAAAACACCGCTGCCAGCCTGACGCTCGCGCTCGGCAAAGACATCAGCGGCAGCCCGGTGATCGCCGACCTCGCGCGCATGCCGCATCTCCTCGTCGCCGGCACCACCGGCTCGGGCAAATCGGTTGCCATCAACAGCATGATCCTGTCGCTCATCTACCGTCTGCCGCCGGAGCAGTGCAAGCTCATCCTAATCGACCCCAAGATGTTGGAACTCAGCGTCTATGACGATATTCCCCATCTCCTGACGCCGGTCGTCACCGACCCGTCGAAAGCGGTGATTGCGCTCAAATGGACGGTGCGCGAAATGGAAAACCGCTATCAAGCGATGTCAAAACTCGGCGTGCGCAACATCAGCGGCTACAACAAGCGCCTGGCCGAGGCGCGGCGCAACGGCGAAGAATTGAGCCGGCGCGTGCACACCCATTTCGACGCCGAAACCGGCGAGCCGGTCTATGAAGATCAACCTCTCGACCTCGCACCAATGCCGTTCATCGTCGTCGTCGTCGACGAGATGGCCGACCTCATGCTGGTCGCCGGCAAGGACATCGAAGGCGCGGTGCAGCGCCTGGCGCAAATGGCGCGCGCCGCCGGCATCCATATCATCATGGCGACGCAGCGGCCTTCGGTGGATGTCATCACCGGCACCATCAAAGCCAACTTCCCGACCCGCATCAGCTTCCAGGTCACCTCCAAGATCGACAGCCGAACCATTCTCGGCGAGGCCGGCGCCGAGCAGCTACTCGGCCAAGGCGACATGCTCTATCTCGAGGGCGGTGGACGCCTCACCCGGGTGCACGGGCCGCTCGTCAGCGACAAGGAAGTCGAAGCGGTGACCGACGCTTTGCGCGCCCAGGCGCGGCCCGACTACATCCCGGCGATCACCGAAGAGCCGGAATCGGATTTGCCCTCGACCGCTGACGCGGCCGCCGACGATCCGCTCTATGACCGTGCCGTGGAACTCATCGCGCGCGAAGGCAAGGCCTCCACCAGCTTCGTGCAGCGCCATCTGCAAATCGGCTATAACCGCGCGGCGCGCATGATCGAACGCATGGAAAGCCAAGGCGTCATCAGCCAGGCCAACCACGCCGGCAAGCGTGAAGTGCTGGTCGATCGAATCTGAGGCTGCACGGTCACAGCCCTTAATCGCCGCCCGTGACAAGCCCCTCTACCCCGGGGGGAAGAGGGGTTGGGGAGTTGGGGTGCACCAAGCGCGAAGCGCTTTTTATGTTTGTTCCCTCAAACGCCGGGCGGGCGCATCCGCGCCCTTGGCTACCTCGTATTAACTCGGACGCGCGGTCGCGCTTGCCGGAATGCTAAGCGCATTCCGGTCGGTGGTGCCGTTTGTATGAATCTTTGTGGGTTCCGTTAATCACTGGGCGGAGCCGTCGGCCTATTTGAAACCAGATAGTGTTGGCGATCCCGGCTCAAGCGCTTACATAATGGCGGCATGATCCGTCAATTCTCTGCCCGCCCAGCGGTGAGCCTCCTGATTCTCGTTTTGCTATGCGCCGTTCTCGCCGTTGCGCCGCTCAGCGCCGAGGAGCCGGATGAATTTGATCTGGTCGAACCGGCGGTGCTGAGCGACGACGAGGCGCGATGGCTGCAGCGCGCCGAGGATTATTTCAATTCTATTCAGTCGATTCGCGCCGCGTTTTTTCAAACCTCGACCGGGGGAGAGACTGCCGAAGGCAATTTCTATCTACGCCGGCCCGGGCGTCTGCGCATCGAATATTTGCCGCCGACGCCGGTACTGATCGTCGGCGACGGGCTGTTTCTGCATTTCCACGATACCGAGCTCGGCCAGGTGAGCGATTGGCCGATCTTCGACACGCCCTTGGGCGCGCTCAGCTCCGACGAGGTCAAGTTCAACGACGATTTCATCGTCACCGGTTTCCGCCGCCGCTCGGGCGCGCTGGCGATTACGCTGGTCAAGCGCGAAGATCCCGGCCTTGGCAGTCTCACGCTTTTCTTTAGCGAGGCGCCGATGGAGCTCAAGCAATGGAAAGTGATCGACGCGCAAGGGCTGGTGACGACCGTGGCGTTGTTCGATGCCGAGATTAATATCGCGCTCGACAACCGGCTGTTCGTGTTCGACGATCCGCGCGAAGCGCGGCGCGACCGCTGAGCAGCGCCGGAAGCGAGCGATGGCCGGAGAGACCCCGACACCGTTGATTGCGCTTTCGGCTTGTGTGCGCGAGATCGGCATCCACCCGTTTCATGTGGTCGGCGAGAAATACATCACCGCGGTGCGCGATGGCGCCGGTGGTTTTCCGCTGATGCTGCCGTCGCTCGGCGATGCCGCCGCGCCGGACGAGATATTGGCGCGCGTCGACGGGTTGTTGTTTACCGGCAGCCCATCGAACGTCGAGCCGCATCTTTACGGCGGCGCGCCGAGCTCCGAGGGCACCCATCATGATGCGCAGCGCGACGGTGCGACCCTGCCGCTGATCCGTGCGGCGGTGGCGGCGGGCGTGCCTTTGCTCTGTATTTGCCGCGGCAGTCAGGAGCTCAACGTCGCGCTCGGCGGCACGCTGCATCAGGCGGTGCATGAAATTCCCGGCCGCCTCGATCACCGCGAGGACAAGACCCAGCCGCGCGAAGCGCAATATGCTCCGATTCATGACGTCAATATCGCGCCGGGTGGGATTCTCGCGACGCTGTGGCCGGAGCGCGAGGTTGCGGTCAATTCGCTGCACGCCCAAGGGGTCGATCGCCCGGCGCCG
>PTKB01000184.1 GCA_002937555.1 Alphaproteobacteria bacterium MarineAlpha10_Bin2
GTGCGCGACGCCTTAGCGAAACTTCCATTGGTCCGGGCTTCGTCAAGCGCCGCGCGGTTGGCGCTCAAACACAAGCCCCGGCCGGGCAGCCGTTCGGCGAGATCTGGCACGATGCGGTTGTCCGGGCCGGCGACGAAGCGAATGAGATTCGCCGTCGAGTGCTCGCGCCGCGACAGAATGCAGCGCCGCTGCTTGTCGGGCAGAGACTCCCGCCGGCGCGGCTGTTCCGCCGGACCGCGGCGCCGCTTTCGCGCGCTGTTTGGCTTCGTTCCGCTCACGGCGATCCCGTCTCCTCGCCAAGCGCCTTACTGTCGTCTTCCGCCGCGGCGGCGGACGGCTCGGCCTCTTCCGCGTCGTCGCCTTCTTCCGCTTCCGCCGGCTCGTCATCGAACCAATGCGCCCGGGCCGCCATGATGATGGCGTTGGCGTCATCGAGATTGGGTGCGATCGCGCCTAAGATCTCGATCAGCTCGTCGCCGGCGAGATCGCCGAGATCATCCAGCGTCTTGATGTCCGCCTCGCCGAGAACGACGAGCGCCACCGGGCTTAAGCCCTCAAGTTCGGCCACCTCATCCTGGACGCCGAGAGCGATGCGTTTTTCGGCCATTTCGCTATTGAGTTTCTCGACATACTCCATCGCGCGGCGACGCAGTTCCTCGGCGATCTCCTCGTCGAAACTCTCGACCGAAGCCAACTCCTCGGTCGGCACAAAGGCCACCTCCTCGACGCTGGCGAACCCTTCGGACACCAGCAGATGGGCGATCACATCATCGACGTCGAGCGCCGCCATGAACAGTTCGGTGCGGCTGCGCACTTCCTCCTGGCGGCGCTCCGATTCTTCCGCCTCGGTCAAAATGTCGATGTCCCAGCCCGATAGTTGCGACGCCAGCCGCACATTCTGGCCGCGCCGGCCGATGGCGAGGCTGAGCTGATCGTCGGGCACCACCACTTCGATACGCTTGGCCTCCTCGTCGAGCACGACCTTGGAGACTTCCGCCGGCGCCAAGGCATTGACGATCGAGGCGGCCGGATCGGGCGACCATTGGATGATGTCGATTTTTTCGCCCTGCAGCTCGCTGACCACGGCCTGCACGCGCGAGCCGCGCATGCCGACGCAGGCGCCGACCGGGTCGATGCTGGCGTCGTTCGAAAACACGGCGATTTTCGCCCGGCTGCCGGGGTCGCGGGCGACGGATTTGATTTCGATGATGCCGTCGTAAATTTCCGGCACTTCCTGGGCAAACAATTTGGCCATGAAATTGGGATGGGTGCGGGAGATGAAAATCTGCGGCCCGCGCTGTTCGCGCCGGACATCGTAAATATAGCCGCGCACCCGGTCGCCGTTGCGGAACGATTCGCGCGGCAGCAGATCCTCGCGCCGGATAACGCCTTCGCCGCGCCCAAGATCGACGGTCACGCCACCGAATTCGGCGCGTTTGACCAATCCGCTGGCAATTTCGCCGACACGGTCTTTGTATTCTTCGTACTGGCGCGCACGCTCCGCTTCACGGACTTTTTGCACGATCACTTGCTTGGCGGTTTGCGCTGCGATGCGGCCGAAATCGATGGGCGGCAGGGCGTCTGCCAGGTAATCGCCGATTTGTGCCGCCGGATTGCGCTCTTGGGCGTTCGGGATGCTGATCTGCGTGGCTTCGTTTTCCACCGGATCGGCGACTTCAAGAAAGCGCATCAGGCGAATTTCGCCAGTGTCGCGGTCAATCTCGGTGCGGATATCGTGTTCCTGGCCATATTTCCGCTTGCCGGCATGGGTGATCGCCTGCTCCATCGCTTCGAGCACGAGATCGCGCTCGATACCTTTTTCCCGCGCCACAGCATCGGCGACCTGCAGCAGCTCGAGGCGAGCCAGACCAACTGTTTCCGTTTCCATTTTCTCTACATCCGTTTCTGCGGCTGGGCGGACGAAATCAGCTCGTCCGTCAGTATCAATTTGGCCTTCTTAATGGTTTCGAACGGCACGCTGTGAGAGCCTTCGTCGCGCGAAATCCGCACGTTGCCGTTTTCCACGCCGAGGACTTGCCCGCGCAAGCGCTTGCGTCCATCGACCGGTAATGTCACTTCGATCTTCGCTTCAAAGCCGGCGAAGCGTTCAAAATCTCCAATTCGCGTTAACGGGCGGTCCAGGCCGGGCGAGCTGATTTCCAGATTATAGGCGCCGCCGATCGGATCCTCGACATCGAGCAAGGCGGAGATCGCCTTGCTGGCGGATGCGCAATCGTCCACCGTCAGAGCCTCGCGGTCTTGCCGTTCGATCATGATCTGAAGGGTCGGGCGTCCGGGGCCGCCAAAGCGCACCCGGACCAACTCAAAGCCCAGGGCTTCAAGGGACGGTGCGATCAACTCCTCGACACGGTGCGTCTGTTCCATTGTTGCACCGCATCGTCAATGTGCCGACAGCACAAATGAAAAAGCGGGCGCGCGGCCCACCTTAATCTTCATCACAAAGATCAACCTCGTTGTAATTGCGCCTAACCTATAGCCGATTTGGCCAAAGCTTCAAGCGCTTTATGTTTTTTTAGCAGGTCAGGCGCCGGCTGGAGACCGCGGCACGCGCCGGTAGCGGAGGAAAATCGGCGCGCGCCCGGCCTCGCGCGCTTTCTGTTCATAGCGTGTTTCAGGCCAATCCTCAGGCCGCTCGCGCCAATCCCGCGCGCGCTCCGCCATCCAACAGAAACGCGGCTCGCGATACATGTGCAAGAGGGTCCAGCGCGCCATTTCGCCATGGTCAGTGGCAAATCTGAACTCGCCGCCCGCGGCCAAAATATCGGCCGAGCGGGCAATAACCTCCGGGCAAACGAGGCGTCTCTTGTGATGCCGTTTCTTCGGCCACGGGTCGGGAAACAGCATGGCGAGGCGCGCGATGCGGCCGGCGGCGAGACGCGCCAGCAACAGACGCGCATCGTGCGGAAAGATTCTCACATTGCTCAGATTATCAGCGGCGATGCGGCTGAGCAGCGCGGCGACCCCGTTCACATAGGGCTCGCAGCCGATAAAGCCGATATCCGGGTGCTGCGCCGCCTGCCAAGCCAAATGCTCGCCGCCGCCAAAGCCGATTTCGAGCCAGACCTCCGCCGTGCCGGCGCTGAAATGCGCGCGCGGATCGATTAGATCCGTGTCCGACTCAAGATGGATCTCGATTTCCGGCAGCAATTCGCGCATGAGCGCCTGACGCCGGGGACGCAATTTATGGCCCCGGCGGCGGCTGTAAACAAGATCGCGGCGGATGTCCCTTTCATCTGCCATATCGCCGCTCATGCCATGCGGTGCGCTCAGGCGAGGGCGCGTTTCAGTTCCTCGGCCAAATCGGTCCGCTCCCAGGAGAAGCCGCCGTCCGGTTCCGGCGCGCGCCCGAAATGGCCATAAGCCGATGTGCGCGCATATATGGGCCGGTTGAGGTTCAAATGCTGGCGGATGCCGCGCGGCGTGAGATCCATGACATCGCTCAGGGTGTCGGCGAGTATCGCTTCGTCGACCTCGCCAGTGTCGTGAGTGTTGACGTAAAGCGACAGCGGATTGGCCACGCCGATGGCGTAGCTGAGCTGAATCGTGCAGCGCTCGGCCAACTCGGCGAAGACCACGTTCTTGGCCAGATAGCGCGCCGCATAGGCCGCCGAGCGGTCGACCTTCGACGGATCCTTGCCGGAAAACGCGCCACCGCCATGCGGCGCCGCGCCGCCATAGGTATCGACGATGATCTTGCGCCCGGTCAGGCCGGCATCGCCGTCCGGCCCGCCGATCACGAAACGCCCTGTCGGATTGACGTAAAACTCCTCTTCCGGGCACATCCAGCCGTCGGGCAAAACATTGACCACATGCGGGCGCACGATTTCGCGCACTTCTTCCTGGCTGAGGGTCGCCGAATGTTGGCTCGAGACGACGACCGAGGTGGCTTTGACGGGCTGGCCGTTTTCGTATCTGAGCGTCACCTGACTTTTAGAATCCGGCAGCAAGCCCGGTTCGGCGCCGGAATGGCGGGCATCGGCGAGCGAGCGCAGGATGGCGTGCGAATAATGAATAGCGGCGGGCATGAGCACGTCGGTTTCGCGGCAGGCATAGCCGAACATGATGCCCTGGTCGCCGGCGCCCTCGTCCTTGTTGCCGCTGCTGTCCACGCCCATTGCGATATCGCCGGACTGCGAATGGACGTGCACCTCGACATGGGCGCGCGCCCAGTGAAATCCGTCTTGTTCATAGCCAATCTGGCGCACGGATTCGCGCGCCACATCTTCCATCATGTCGTGCGTAATGGATTCGGGGCCGCGCACCTCGCCGGCCAATATAATGCGATTGGTCGTGACCAGGGTTTCACAGGCGACGCGCGCTTCGGGCTCGCGCCCGAGGAACATGTCGACGATGGCGTCGGAAATACGATCGCACACCTTATCGGGATGACCCTCGGAAACGGACTCGCTGGTAAATAAGAAATTAGACAACTTCAAATAACGGACTCCCTTTTCTTCGGCCCGGCTGTTTTCGGGATGCTGCCGAGCTTCAATGCGGCGCGGCAATTTCGCCGCACCGGTTTGTGGCAATCTTTGTCGGGACGGTCAAGCGCTTTGCCCGACCACAGAAAGGGTTAGGGAGACCGAAGCGTCAGTTAGTCGCCGGTATCGGCTTTGTCGCCCGTGGCCGGCTTGGCGACGGCCTTGACCAACTCGAACACCCGTTTGCGCACGCTCGGATCGGTGATCCGATAATAGGCCCGAACCAATTCGAGCGTCTCACGTTTGACCAGTGGATCGCCTTCGAACGACGCAATTTTAACATCGGCCAGTCCGGGCGCTTTGAGGCCGGAAAATTCGGACGGCAGGCCGTCGAAAAAATAAGAAACCGGAATATCGAGTACTTGCGACAATTGATAGAGCCGGCTGGAGCCGATCCGGTTCGTCCCGCGCTCGTATTTTTGTACTTGCTGGAAAGTTAAATTGATCGCTTTACCGAGTTTTTCCTGACTCATGCCGAGCAAGGTGCGGCGCAAACGAACACGTTTGCCAACGTGAATGTCAATCGGGTTTGGGTGAAGTGCCATGGGTTCTCTATATTTGACTTATTCTACTCTGCAAACCGCCGCCGAACGGCGTTTAACAATAAAAATGATCACTCTAATCGAAACCTTCGACGACTGTTTCTCTTAACCTATTTCGTTTTATTGTGTCAACAACTGCATGAATCTACTGATTATTGATATAGGTAGAATTACTCAGTTATTTTAGTTTCTATTAAAC
>PTKB01000185.1 GCA_002937555.1 Alphaproteobacteria bacterium MarineAlpha10_Bin2
AGGCGGGGTTGCTACGAAATCATCGCTGCCGGCCCGGCCATCGCGCCGAGATCGGCCTCGACGGCAGCGAAGCGGTGTTCACCGCCGCCGCTGCGGGCGAACCCAAGGCAGCGGCGATTATCGACGGCGTGACGGCAGCCACGGAAGTCGCCGTGTGGAGCCTGCTGCACACCTATCTGCCGGAAGTGATCCTGTTCGGCGGCGGCATCGTCGACGGCCATTGGCCGCTGTTCGAGGCGGCAGCGCACAAAAGCCTGGCTGCAGCAGTCCTGGCGCGCAACGAGGGTATCACCATCGCCCGCGCATCGCTCGGCAACGACGCCGGCATGGTCGGCGCGGCGAGCTTGGTGTTGAAGGAGAAGGACTGAATTTTCTCTTGCCCGGAAGTGCCTGAGCCTGTCATGTGAATTAGGCGCGCGGGAATAAGGTCGAGGGGTACAGCGATGGCGGACGAAAGCAAATTCTACGAGCCCGTAGACGGCATGAAGATGCCGCGTTTCGGCGCCATGCCGACCTTCATGCGCCTGCCGCACATCGCCGATTTCAATGAGGTCGATATCGCGCTGACCGGCGTGCCGTGGGACGGCGGCACCACCAACCGCGCCGGTGCGCGCCACGGGCCGCGCGAAATCCGCAATATGTCGAGTTTCATGCGCCGCACCCACCACGCGCTGGGCATCTGCCCCTATGAGCTCTGCCGCGTCGCCGATGTCGGCGATGTCAGCGTCAATCCGATCGATGTCAACGACACCATCGTCCGGGTCGAGGATTTTTTCCGTGAGATGCATGACGCCGGCGCGGTGCCGATCAGCGCCGGCGGCGATCACCTGATCACCCTTCCGATCATGCGCGCGATCGCCCGTGATGAGCCCGTCGGCATGATCCATTTCGATGCCCATTCCGACACCTGGGACAGCTATTTCGGCGGCTCGACCCTGACCCATGGCACGCCCTTCCGCCGCGCCGTCGAGGAAGGCTTGCTCGATCCCAAGCGCGTCATCCAGATCGGCATCCGCGGCTCGGTCTACGATCTCAACGATATGGATTTCGCCCATGAGGCGGGCATGCGCGTGGTCACGATCGAGGAATATTTCGAGCTCGGCTGGGAGCGCGTCATGCAGGAAGCGCGCGATATCGTCGGTGATGGGCCGACCTATGTCAGCTTCGACGTCGATGGCCTCGATCCGGTCTATGCGCCGGGCACCGGGACGCCCGAAATCGGCGGCTATTCCACCCATGAGGCGCAACAGATGCTGCGCGCCACGCGCGGCCTCAACCTGGTCGGCGGCGACGTGGTCGAAGTGGCGCCACCGTTCGACCAAAGCGGCAACACCGCCCTCGTCGGCGCCACAATGATGTTCGAAATTCTCTGCCCGCTCGCCGAAGCAGTGGCGGCCCGGCTCACCGGAGACTGAGATGAGCGAATCGGATCGCCCGGTGTTCCCGGCAATCCGCCTGCCGCATTTCGCCGACGAACCGCTGCCCGAGGTGGTGACGGCAAAACTGCATCACCCGGTCACCCCACCGCTCAACGACGTCGCCACCGCCACCCGCGCAGCGCTCGATAAATCGCGCCGCTTTGCCGCGCTCAAGTCCGGTGCGCGCGTCGCCATCACCTGCGGCAGCCGCGGCATTCAAAGCAAGCCCGCCGTCGTCGCCAGCGCCGTGGCCTGGCTCAAGGAAAAGGGTTTTGCGCCCTTCATCGTGCCGGCGATGGGCAGCCATGGCGGCGCCCGGGCGGACAGCCAGACGGCGCTCCTCGCCGAGCTCGGCTACACGCCCGACAGCATGGGCTGTGATATCGAATCCTCCATGGAAGTGGTGCAAATCGGCGCCACGTCGCAAGGCATTCCGGTATGGTTTGACAAAAACGCGTCAGAAGCCGATGCGATTCTCGTGATCAACCGCATCAAGGCGCATACCTCTTTCGACCGCGAAATCGAAAGCGGCCTCACCAAGATGGTCGCCATCGGCCTCGGCAAGGCGGAAGGCGCGCGCCTGATCCACCGCCTCGGCGCCGTCGGTTATCTCGATGTGCTGCCGGAATGGGCCGCCATAGCCATCGAGGCGGCGCCCATCGCCTATGCCATCGGCATCGTCGAAAACGCGGAGAAACTGGCCGCCATCATCGAAGGCGCCGAACCGCAAGACATCATGGCGACAGACGCGCGCCTGCTACCGGTCGCCAAATCCAACACGCCGAAGCTGCCGTTCGAGCAGATCGACGTGCTGGTGGTCGAGCGCATGGGCAAGAACATCTCCGGCACCGGCATGGATACCGGCGTCGTCGGGCGGAGCGATATCCGCGGCCGCCCGAGCCATGACAATCCGCTGATCCACAAGCTCGCCGTGCTCGGCCTCACGCCCGAGGCGCATGGCAACGGGCTCGGCCTCGGCTTGGCCGATTTCATGACCCAGGAAGCCGCCAATTCACTCGACCTTTATGCCATGTACATGAATTCCTGCACCTCGACCTTCACCGAGCGGGTGCGCCTTCCCGTCGTTCTTGCCGACGAAAAGGAAGTGATTCAGGCGGCGGCGGCGACCTGTTGGCGCCTGGACGGCGGCGACGCACGGCTCTGCATCATCCGCTCGACGCTCCATCTCGACCATATCCTCATCTCTCCGGCGCTGGCGGAGGAGTTGGGCGACAAGGGCGAGGTGCTGGATTCGCCGAAGCCGCTTCAGTTCGACGACGCGGGCCGTCTTCTGACCCGCTGTCAGCAATAAGGATTTTTCGGAAATGGCTGATAACACTGCCGTCGGTTGGATCGGATTGGGCAAGATGGGCGTGCCCATGGCGGGCCACCTGCTGGACGCAGGCTTCGCCCTCACGGTGCACAACCGCAGCGCCGGCCCGGAAGCGGGTTTGCGCGATGCCGGCGCCGAGATCGCGGCCAGTCCGGCAGAACTAGCCGCCAAGGCGGCTGTCATCGTGTCGATGATTTCCGACGATGCCGCGCTCGCCGACGTCACAGACGGCGAAAACGGCATCTTCACCGCGGCGGCGCCCGGTACGCTCTATATCGATATGAGCACCGTCTCGCCGGACGCCTCGGCGCGGGTGGCGGCGCGCGCCACGGAATGCGGCATCGGCTATCTGCGCGCGCCGGTCTCCGGCGGCGTGGCTCTGGCGGTCACCGGCACGATCACCGTTCTGGCCTCCGGCGCCCGCGCGGATTTCGAGCGGGCCGAGCCCGTGTTCACCGCCATGGCCAAGAAATCCTTCTATGTCGGCGCGGGTGAAGAGGCGCGCTACATCAAGCTCGCGCTCAACATGATGGTCGGCATGACCGTGGCGTTGATGAGTGAAGCGGTGGTCTTTGCCGAGCGTGGCGGGGTCGCGCGCGATACCATCCTCGACGTCATGGGCGAAAGCGCCATCGCCTCGCCGCTCGTCGGCTATAAGCTCGAGCCCCTGCGCCAGCGTGATTTTTCGCCGACCTTCAGCACCCGGCAAATGGCCAAGGATTTCGACCTTGTGCTGGGTGCGGCGCGGCAGACCGAAACGCCGCTACCACTCGCCGCATTCGTCCGCCAGATGTGGTCCTCGATGATCGCCAACGGCGCCGGCGACGAGGACTTCCTCGCCTATGTGAAGACCATGGAAACGCTGAGCGGCATGAAGGCCAAAGACTAGCGTTCCATCTCTCAGGCTTCCGGATTGCGCGCGTCCCACAGCCGTTTGGCCGTGTGCTGTTCATAGCCGCGCCCGGCCGGATAGCTCACCAGTTCGAGCTGAGCGCCCCAGGGGGCCAGAAAATAACACCAATATTCGCCCGCCTCGGCGCCGCTGTTGAGCGACGGCTCGCCGAGGATGGTTACTCCATGGCCTTTGAGGTATTCGACCGCGTCAAAAATATTATCGACGTAAAAACACAGATGATGGCCGGCATTGTCTGAGTTGCGCGGCTGCTCGTGGCGTTTGTCCGGCGCTTCATACTCGAACAATTCGACATTGCCGCCCTGGCCGCAGCGGATCATCCGCATATTGGTAATCTCGGCGCGGGCATGCACATTGAGATGCTCGGTCATCCAATCGCCTTCTTCCACTCGGAAGGTGCCGAGCTTGTAAAGCTCCTCGCAGCCCAGCACATCGCAAAAGAAATCCACCGCTGCGTCCACATTGGGCACGGTCATGCCGTAATGATCCAGGCCGCGCAGGCCCGGCATGCCGGGGCCGCGCTGTTTCGTCATGTAAGTACTGATGCTGCCTTCGCTGCTCATTAATTTTCTCCCCTGGCGCGGCGCCTTGGCGCGCTCATTTAACTTTCTGAAGGACTTCGAAGCACTCCAAATTGGGTGGGCCGAGATATATGCCTTCGCGCGGTTTGGCTCCCGCATGCGCCTTGCGAAAGGCGTCGGATGTGGTCCAGGCCTCGAACGCCGCTTCCGAGGCCCACAGCGAATGGGACGCATAGAGCCGGTGGTCGTCCCGCTCTGGCCCTTTGAGAAGCTGGAACTCGACAAAGCCCGGCACGCCTTTCAAATGGGAATCGCGGCTCAGCCATATTTCCTCGAAATCGTTCTCGCGGCCGAGCGTCACCCGGAATCGGTTCATCGCAATATACATTCGCTAAATACTCCTATGGGCGCTTGGCCCAATCCATCGAGTCCATCCAAATCGTCACCGGGCCGTCATTGACCAGGCTGACCGCCATCTCGGCGCCGAATTCGCCAGTCTCGACGGCGACACCTTCTTCCGCCAGAAGCCGGCAAAAACTTTCATAGAGTTCGCGTCCCACATCCGGCGCCGCGGCGTGGCTGAAGCCGGGCCGGTTGCCGCGGCTCAAGTCGGCGGCGAGGGTGAATTGGCTAACCACCAGCGCTTCGCCGCCGGCGTCCAGGATCGAGCGGTTCATTTTTCCCTGGTCGTCGCGAAGAATGCGCAGTTTGGCGATCTTCTGGGCCAGCAATTCGGCGTCCGCCTCGCTATCGCCGTCGACGGCGCAAACCAAGATCAGAAACCCGTAGCCGATCTCGCCGATCACCCGCTCGTCCACGTCGACGCGCGCCTGGCTGACCCGCTGCACCAGCGCCCTCATGCCGTGTTCGCCTCGAACCAGCGCCCATCGGCAAGCACCACCGAGGTCTCGATTTGACGCTCCGGAATCGTCCAATAGGCGCGCAGCAGAAGGTCCTTGTCCGCCGGGCTCGTTTGTTCGAAGCCGTACTTCTCGTAAAACCGGATGGCCCAATCGGCGGCGGCCCAGGTGCCGATCAGAA
>PTKB01000186.1 GCA_002937555.1 Alphaproteobacteria bacterium MarineAlpha10_Bin2
CCCCGCGCCTGCTCGATCGCCGGCGAGAATGTGTGCTCGGACCAGCTCGTCGAGCCGATAATGCCCCAGCCTATTTTATTGCTTTTTTTCTTGCTCGCTTTTTTCGCCACTTTTGTTGTTCCTCCCTCAGGACTATCGCGCGCGGCGTATCACGCCATCCCAGCGCCGCGAAAAATCCGCCGCGACGCCGAACTGATCGAGAATCCGCGCGACGATGTGATCGACTATATCCTCGACGCTTTCCGGATGATTATAGAATGCCGGGTTGGGCGGCAGGATGCGCACCCCCATGCGGCTGAGACGCAGCATGTTCTCCAAATGAATATCGTTGAGCGGCGTCTCACGCGGCACCAGCACCAGCGGCAAGCGCTCCTTGATCACCACATCCGCCGCCCGGTGCACCAGGTTCTCGCCCATGCCAAGCGAGATCGCTGACAGGCTGTGCATCGAACAGGGCGCGATCACCATGCCCATGGTGCGGAACGAGCCCGACGAAATCGCCGCCGCCATATCGCCGGAACTGTAGAGCTCGGTCGCACGGGCGCGGAGATCGTCGAGCTTGAGCGCCGTCTCATGCTCGAGCGTCTGCTGGCCCCAGCGGCTCACCACCAGATGGGTTTCCACGCCGGCTGCGGCGAAGGCGTCGAGCGTGCGCACGCCCAAAACGGCGCCGCTGGCCCCGGTTATGCCGATGACGATCTTTTGCAAAATTACTCCCGCCCGCGGTTCGATCCGGATAGAACTACAGCATGAGCGGGTGGGCAAGCCCCACCGCGGAAGCTGGAAAGGCTAAGCATGACGCGTGAAAATATCCGCTTCGAACCGTCGCTGTTCAAATTCTTGCGCGATTTGAAGAAGAACAATGAGCGGCCCTGGTTCAAGGCCAACAAGAAACGCTACGAAGAGGAATTGCGCGGGCCGATGCTGCGTTTCATCGAGGAATTCGCGCCGCATTTGGAGAAGATCAGCGAGAGTTTCCTGGCCGACGCGCGGCCGGTCGGCGGCTCGCTGTTCCGCATTTACCGCGACACGCGCTTCGCCAAAGACAAGACGCCCTACAAGACCCATGCCGGGGCGCATTTCCGTCATGTCCGCGCCAGGGATGCGCATGCGCCGGGATTCTATCTTCATATGGAGCCTGGCAATGTGTTCATGGGTGCCGGAATCTGGCACCCCGACAACCCTACGCTCGGCAAGATTCGCGAAGCCATCGTTGCCGACCCGAAGCGCTGGAAGCGCCTCACCAACGCCAAAGCGCTGCGCGACCTCAATTGCACCCTGGTCGGCGACAGCCTGAAACGCCCGCCGCGCGGTTTCGACCCGGAGCATCCGCTCATCGAGGATCTCAAGCGCAAGGATTTCATTCTCCTCGCCGAGACGACCGAGGGTGATGCACTGGCGCCCGATTTCATCAAACGCTTCGCAAAGTTCTGCAAGGCCGGTGCGCCGGTTTGCGAATTCCTCACACGCGCACTCGATTTGGAATGGTAGAGCCACAGCTTCTTTACGGCACTCTGCCGCGTTGTTAGGTTTTGCCGTCCATTTTTCACCGATTGGAGTAACGGGCTTGTGACGAAACCAGCGGACAGCGAAGAGACCGGGCGCATCGAAGCGCTCAAGAGTTTGCGGACCACCCTGGATTGGCTCGGCGACGAGGTGCACAGCATCCAAAACGAAGTCGATCCGGTGATCGAGATGACCGCCATCACCAAGGCGTTCGACGGCTCCAAGGCGCTGTTGGCGGAGAACATCAAGGACTATCCCAACGTCCGCATGTACTCCAATCTCTACGCCACGCCCGAGCGCACCGCCAAGCTGTTCGGCGTGCCCGAATATAAGGACATCAAACACAAGATTCTCGACGCCTACCGCAACCCGGTCCCGGCCAACTATGTCGAGAGCAGCGAGGCGCCGGTGCAGGAGACGGTGATTCCGGCCAAGGATATCGACCGCGTCACAGATATTCTGCCGATCGTTCTCCATACCAATGAGGATGGCGGGCGCATCTTCGGCTCGGGCTGCCATCTGATCGGGCCGCCCTGGGTGCCCGACGGCGGCAATACCATCTCCATGTACCGCATGGCGTTCCGAGACAATCAGCAATATGCCTCGATCAACATGGTGCCGGGCGGCCAGGGCGATGTGGTGTGCCAGCGCCATCCGGGCAAGAAGATTCCCGTCACCGTCAATTGCAGCCCGCCGGTCAGCGCCGAGCTGATGGCCGTCGGCACGCTCAATCCGGTGATTTTTCCCGGCCAGACAGACAAGATCGGCATGGCCGGCGCGCTGCAGGACTCTGCCATCGACCTGGTCAAAGCCAAGACCGTCGACGCCTATGCCATCGCCCAATCGGAATGGGTGATGGAGGGCTATGTCATCGAGGGCGAGCGCGTTTGGGAGACCGATCAGGCCGAGCAACTGGGCCGCCAAGGCGAAGCGCCGCTGCATCCGGAATGGGCGCGCTATATGGGCCGCGCCTACCGCACGCCGCGCGCTTTCGAGCTCACCGCCATCACCCACCGCAGCGACAAGCCCTATTATTACGCGCCGCATTTCGGGGCGATTTGGTACACCATCCCGTTCGTTTGCGCGTCGATTTACGAGATGTGTCAGCGCATGGCGCCAGGCTTCGTCCAGGATGTCGCCGGCTTTACCGGCCTCACCACCTGGGGCGGCATCGTCGTTCAGGTGAAGAAGCAGAAGCGCAGCGACGAAGGCATGCAGCGCAATATCATGGGCTCGATCATGACCGTACATCGCGGATTGCGCCTCTGCGTGGTGGTCGATGAGGATATCGATATTTGGGAGCCCGAAGACGTGCTGTGGGCGATCGAATCGCGCGTCAGTCCGCGCCGCGATATCGTCGTTTACAACGAATATGGCCGCGGCCAGGCGTTTCAGCCTTCCGAGTTGAAGACCGGGCAGATTTCCGTCGCCGATGGCGGCCTCGGCATCGACGCCACCGTGGCGCTCGACCAGAAGGGCCAGTTCCAGCGCGCCGTCTATCCCGTCGCGGAGATGGATTTTAGCCGCTGGTTCAGCGAAGAGGAGATGGCGGAATTGCGCAGCCAACAGGACCGCTATTTCAAATTCCTGGCGCGCACCGGCTACGCTTAAGCCGCACCCACACATCAGAGGACGCGAGCATGTCGACCCAAACCAAACGCTACGCCTACAGCCCCATCGCCCGGCGCGAGAAGCTGAGCTTTCCCGACGGCGCCCGTGTGGCGGTGCTGCCTTACGTCAATATCGAGCATTTTCCCGAGAATTTGCCGGGCACGGCGCTGTCTCCGGCGACCACCAACTTCGAGCCCGACGTGCTCAACTACGCATGGCGCGATTACGGCAACCGGATTGGCATCTGGCGCATGATGGAAGGGCTCGACAAGTTCGGCATGCGCGCCACCGTCTGCCTGAACGGCGACGTCGGCCACGAATATCCCGCCATCATCGAAGAAGGCAACGCGCGCGGCTGGGAATGGATGGGCCATGGCCACAACAATGCGCAACTGCTTCCCGGCCTCGAAGAGGATGCCGAGCGCAGCCTGATCAACGATGTCGTGGCGGCGATCGAAACTGCCACAGGCAGCCGGCCGAAGGGTTGGCTCGGGCCGTATGTTTCCGAAACCTACAACACGCCCGACCTGCTGGCCGAGGCGGGCATCGAATATCTCTGCGATTTCTGCTGCGACGACCAGCCGTTCGAAATGAACGTCAGGTCGGGCAGCCTGATCTCAATGCCCTATTCGGTGGAGTGCAACGATTTGCCGCTGGCGCTTTATTTCGGCGCAACCGGCGAAGATATGGGGCAATTGATCCGGGATCAGTTCGACGTGCTTTATGCGGAGGGCGCGGACAATGCCCGCGTGCTGGCGATCTGCCTGCACACCTTTATCGCCGGACAGCCGTTCCGCTGGAAGCATATTGCCGCGGCGCTCGAGTATATTGCCGGGCATGACCATGTCTGGCATGCGACCGGCGGCGAATTTAACGACTGGTACCGCGCCAATCATCTGTGAGAACCGGCATCGGGCACGATCATGGCGCTCTTTCACATGCCGCGGCGGATCAGATTCGCCGATACCGATCCGGCTGGCATCGTCTATTTTCCGCGTTACTTCGTCATGACCAATGATCTGGTCGAGGAATGGTTTGCCGACGCCCTCGATTTGCCGTACCGCAAGATCTTCGAGGAAGGCGTCCGCGCCGTGCCGCTCCTGAACGTGGCAGCGAAGTTTCCCGCACCCAGCAGGCTCGGCGATATGTTGGATTTTAGCCTCGCGGTCTCCCGCCTCGGTACCAAATCCTTCACACTCAAAATCGAAGCCCATTGCGGCGAGGAGCTGCGGCTGATCAGCGATCAGTCCAGCGCCTGGACTCGGCGTGATGGCGGGGTCCTTAGGGCCGAGGCGATCCCGCCCGACATGCGCGCGCGCATGGGACGATTTCTTGAAAATTCTTAAAGGCTTACGAGATTTTGCGATTCGCGCTACTGTCGGGCGCGCAACACGGCAGGACAGGGAAAAATGCTTTATTTGACGCGCAAGATTGGCGACGCGGTGGTGATCAACGACAAGATCGAGGTCACCGTTGTCGAGGTACGCGGGCGCTCGGTAAAGCTGGGCTTCACCTTTCCGGAAGACGCGACGGTATTGCGCAAGGAAATTCACGAGAAGGTCCTGCGCGAGAATATCGAAGCGGCGCAAGCCGGCGATGCCCTCGAAGGGGTTGAGTTCAACAGCGATAAATTGACCGGAGGCCCGGTCAAGCCGGAGGTTGAAATGCCGCTCGGATGCCGCCAAAACACCCGGCATTAAGCGAAATTTAAGGTTAACGACGCGATAATCCGATTGCAGACGCGGCGGCCATATCGGCTGCCGGAGCAGTAAGGATTATACCTTGAGCGAGCTTCCCGAAAGCCAACCTGACGGCGGTATCGCGAGCGACCGGAGCGACGGCGAAGACCTTGCCGACCTGCTCGACACGCTCGATAAAGACAGCTTCATTCCCGTCGCGGCGCTTCACACCGTCGCCGAGATTCTGACCTATCTTCATGGCAAAGACGCGGCCCTCACCGAGGCGGAGAACGCGTCTTGAGCGAGCTCGTCGAGGTCGAGCGGCTGATCGCCAACGCCCGCGCCCACGTCCATGCCGGGCAGCAATGCCTGGCCTTGAAACAGCC
>PTKB01000187.1 GCA_002937555.1 Alphaproteobacteria bacterium MarineAlpha10_Bin2
GCAGAAGCGTACTGGCGTGCGCTGCCTGGTATCGTGGCGCACGGTTTCACGCATTTTCGTCTGGAAATCGCTGTCTATGCCGGCAAAGTGGATGGCCGCACCGCTGTCGACGGCATTTGGTGCCCGCCGGCGAAATTTACCGAGCATGCTTTATCCACGCTCAGCCGGAAAATAATCCGCCATGCCAAGAGCAGCGGCTAAGTCATCTCCTTGCGCACTTGGTCGCGCAAGCTGTCAATGGAGGTTAGGCCTCCCTTTTCATCGGCGACATACCAATAGGTCCAGCCATTACACGCCTTGGCACCTTGGGCCATGGCGCCGATGCGGTGAATTGAGCCAGTGAGCGGGCCATGCGCCAGACTGCCGTCGGCGCGCACCCGTGCTTTGACACGCTTCATGCGGTCGTAAAGGGTCTCGCCCGGTGCGATCAGGCCGCGCTCCAATAGGTTTCCAAACGGCACGCGTGGCTGATCGCGTTTGGCTTGCATGGTTTCGAGATCGGCATCGGCCACAGGCACTACCTCGGTAATCCGTTGCATAGCAATTTCGGCATATTCGGTACTGCGCTCGATGCCAATCCAGCGCCGGCCCAAACGTTTTGCGGTGGCGGCGGTAGTGCCCGAGCCGAGGAACGGATCTAGCACCACATCGCCGGGTTTGCTGGCGGCCAGAATGACCCGGTGTAACAACGCTTCCGGCTTTTGCGTCGGATGCGCCTTGCGGCCGTTACGTTTCAGCCGCTCAGCACCGGTACACAGCGGCAGCAACCAATCGCTCCGCATTTGGATGTCTTCGTTGAGCGACTTCATCGCCTCGTAATTAAAGGTATAGCCTTTGTGCTCGGCGCCTTTGGCGCACCAGATCAGCGTTTCCTGCGCGTTGGTGAAGCGCCGCCCGCGAAAATTCGGCATCGGATTGGTCTTGCGCCACACCACATCATTCAAGAGCCAGAAGCCGATATCCTGCAACACCGTGCCAATGCGGTGAATATTATGGTAGCTGCCGATCACCCAGAGCGTGCCGGTATCCTTGAGGACGCGGCGCGCTTCGTGCAGCCACTCGCGGGTAAATCGGTCATAGGCGGCAAAATTTTCGAACTTGTCCCAGGCATCGTCGACCCCGTCGACGGGGCTGTTGTTAGGGCGCAGCAATTCGCCGCCGAGCTGAAGATTGTAAGGCGGATCGGCAAATATCAGGTCGATCGAGTCGGCCTCGAGTCGGGTCATTTCGCGGATGCAGTCGCCGACAATGAGGCGCCCGCTTTCATCCCCCGTTTTTATTTTCTTGTGGCTCATGAGCGGCACCATGGCGCACTCGGACTCCGCACGTCAAGTCTTTGATTCGGCAGACTCTTCCAACAGCTTGCGGATGGGCGCAAAAGACCGCCGGTGATGCGGCGTCACGCCGCGCCGCGCCAGTGCCTGGCGATGCTGCTCGGTGCCGTAGCCGAAATTCCGCTCCCAGCTATATCCCGGATGGTGGGCGGCAAGCTCGGTCATATACCTGTCCCGCGTCACTTTGGCGACGATCGAAGCGGCGGCGATGGAATAGCTTTTGGCGTCGCCTTTCACCACGCAATGGACCGGACAAGGTAGAGTGGGCGCGCGGTTGCCGTCGACAAGTGCCGCGTCCGGAATTTGGGCGAGCGCCTGCATGGCACGCACCATGGCGAGATGGGTGGCGGCGAGAATATTCAGCTCGTCAATTTCCGCTACGCTGGCCTGGCCTTCTCCGACCAGCGCCACTTGCAGCAGTTCGGGAAAGACCGCCTCGCGTTGGGCTTTGGAGAGCTGTTTCGAATCCGTTACCCGCGAAGCCAATGCGTCGGGCAGTCCCGCCGCGGGGAATATCACCGCAGCGGCGTGCACGGGCCCCGCCCAGGGGCCTCGTCCCGCTTCATCGATGCCGGCAACGCTGCCGCCCAATTCACGCTCGAGAGAAAAATCAGGCACGGCGCTTGTAGGCAGTGCGCTCGGGCGGCAGCACTTCTCCACTGAGGGGTGCTGCCTCGTCGTCGTTAATGGGCGCTGGGCGGGACTGTTTCCGCGTGCGCCATGTCTCGGCATGTTTTATAAAGCGCGTGAGCCTTGCCGCGATATCGCTTGAACGCCACGCATAGGTGCGCATTCGATGGAGCGCGGACACGCCGCCGCGCGCCGCCAATTTGGTATTGCGCGCAAACGAGCGTGCTTCCTTTTCGTATATTCCAAGCAGCAAATCATCGAGGCGCCAAATGCCGCCCGCCGTCAAATGTTTCAAGCGCCGCGCCGTCATCAGCCAGAGCGGGCTCACCATCAGGCTGAGCGCGATTACCGCGACGATTAGGCGGTGTCCTTCGATGCCAACCGCCGCTACGGCGACGCCGGCGCCAGCAAGAACGAAGGAAAATTCACCGACCTGGCTGAGCAAGATGCCGGCGACAAAGGCGCGCGGCCAAGGTTCTCCCAGAAGCCGCAAGATGACGACGTTCACGCCGGATTTTACCAACAACACAAGGACGAGAAGGACGACAACGGTGGCGAAATTTTCCCAAATATAGGCGAGGTCGATCAGCAGGCCGATGGAGAGGAAGAAGACCATCGCGAGGACGCCCTGAATCGGCTCGGTGGCGCGGATCATCTGGCGGCGCTCATGCGTCGAGCCGATGGCAAGGCCGGCGATAAAGGCGCCGAAGGCGGCGGTCAGGCCGATGAAATCGGATACCGCAGCGAGCGCCAAACAGCAGCCGAGTGCTGCCAGCGGCACGATTTCCTGGTGTCGTCGGGCAAGGGCGCTGAACGGAAGGCTAAGCTTTTCGCGCCGGCTGAGATACCAGATCAACGCTGCAAGCATACCGATGGCAGCGAGGAACCCCGGAATCGTGCTCCAGTTCAGTCCGCCCTCCGCCGCCATGCCGTTCAAGAGCAGCAGCATTGGTACCACCGCCAAATCCTGGGCGATAAGGATTCCGACCACAATGCGCCCGGTTTCACTCCGGAGTTCGCCGATTTCCTCCAGCATTTTTATGGCCACAGCCGTGCTTGACAGACTGACAACGAAACCGAGTAGCACGGCGAGTTCGAGCGGCCATCCGAGGAGGCGCGACAAAGCAAGGGTAATGACGGTGGCGATTGCGATCTGCATCGCCGCCGCCATCAGGGCGACTTTCCATATTGTGCGAAAGGCGCGCAAAGAAAGTTTCATGGCGATGACGAAGAGCAGCATCAACACGCCGAGTTCGGCCAGCATTGCCACCCAATCGCGATTTTCCACCAGCCCGAGGGCGCTTGGGCCGAGAATCACGCCGGCCAGGATGTATCCGACAAGGGCGGGTTGCTTGAAGCGCGCGAAACCAAGGCCGCACAAGAGAGCGGCGAGGGCGACGACAGCCAATTGGCCAAGTTCCGAATGGAACAGCATGTCAGGCAGATCGTGCCATATATTTATGTTAGACGTTAGCCCAAGATTATAATCCTTTGAATTACAATAATTTTAATTGATCACCTTCTTTCGGAGGCGGACAAAAACGACTCGAGTCGAGTCGCAAGGGAGGGCTGTCCAGACCGTATTTCTTCTTTGCCGAGCGAAACCGACGGGCGAGCAATTCGGCGCTCGGGCCGGAACCGGTTTGGCGCAATCCGAAACCGGAACGGTAATGTCGGCCGGCATGCATGTCGCGCATGCGGCTCATGACGTGGCGGGCGCGATTTGGGGTGTGCAGTTGCAACCACTCCTCGAATAAATCTTTGATCTCGAGCGGCAAGCGCAGCAGAATGTAGGCAGCCTCAATTGCTCCCGCATCAGCGGCAGCTTCGAAAATGGCCTCCAACTCGGTTTCATTAAGCGCTGGAATGACCGGCGCGAAGTTAACGCCGGTAGGAACCCCGGCTTCGCTCAGAGCGCGAATGGCGGCAAGGCGCTTTGCCGGCGTCGCCGCGCGCGGCTCCAGGCGCCGTGCCAATTCTCGATCCAACGTGGTAACGGAGAGGACAACCTTGACTAGATTTCTCCGCGCCATCGACGTCAAGATATCGAGGTCGCGCGTTATCAATGCGGACTTGGTGACGATTCCGACCGGATGTTAGTATTGAGAAAGCACGGAAAGAATGTCGCGGGTAATTTCAAGGCGGCGCTCAGTCGGTTGATAGGGATCGGTATTGGTGCCAAGCGCGATCATGCGGCATTTGTATCCCGGATGGCATAATTCCCGTGATAATTGTTCTGGAGCGTCATGTTTGGCGAATATCCGGCTCTCGAAGTCCTGTCCCGGAGAGAGGCCGAGAAAGGCATGGGTAGGCCGGGCGTAGCAATAAACGCAGCCATGTTCGCAGCCGCGATAGGCGTTGATCGAACGGTCGAAACCGAGGTCGGGCGAGGCGTTGCGGGTGATAACAGTGCGGCTATGGTCCGCCTGAACGATGGTTTGCAGCTTTTCCAGCGGCTCTTCGAGATTGCCCCAGCCGTCGTCGCACGCCTCGCCGGCATGGCGCTCGTATCGCCCCGCCCGGTTGCTGGCAGCCCCTCGCCCCTTGCGCGCCTCGCGCACCAGGAGGTTGTCAATCAAATCTGCGTTCTTTGAATAGTCTAGGCCAGCCATCAGGTATCATAGCCCAGTTTCGGAACAAATAAAGAACATTTTGACGCAGCACCCGCTTACGGGCATGGTGCGTGCGGTATTTCGGAATGGAGAAGGCATTTGCTCAGTGTCGTGATCCCCTGCCTTAACTCGGCGCCGACATTGGCCGCGACATTGGTCAGCCTTGAAATCGAACTTGTCGGTGTCGATTACGAAATTCTTGTGGTTGATGGCGGGTCAGCGGACGCCAGCCAGGCCATCGCGGAGGCGAAAGGCGTCAGGTTCATGTCCGCCGCGCGCGGCCGAGGAGCGCAGCTGGCTGCAGGGGGACGGGCGGCAGGGGGCGATTGGCTGCTGTTCCTGCATGCTGACACGGTATTGGGCGAGGGTTGGCGGTCGGAAGCGTCGGTGTTTATGGCGGATTCGGAGAACGCCCGGCGGGCCGGCGTGTTTCGGCTCTCATTCGACGATGGTGCACGCGCTGCGCGCCGGTTGGAAG
>PTKB01000188.1 GCA_002937555.1 Alphaproteobacteria bacterium MarineAlpha10_Bin2
ATAATTTCATCGAACTGCAGGACCTGCAGCCGAAGATTGCGCGCGCGCCGCAATTGCGCGAAGGCGACGAGCGCGAGGGCCCGAGCGCGGCGCAAATTCACCAAGGCTTTGATGCCGACGACGAGGATGAATTTCCCGGCGAGCCCTTCGAGGACGAAGACGGCGACGATCTAGCTGACGCGCGCTAGCATGCCCAAACCACACGCGCCGGCGCGGGATTGCGATAAATGCCCGCGTCTTGCCGATTACCGTCACGCCAACCGCACCGCCCAGCCGGATTGGCACAACGCGCCGGTCGAGAGCGCCGGGCCGCTTTCCGCCCGCCTGCTGATCGCCGGGCTGGCGCCGGGATTGCGCGGCGCCAATCGCACCGGGCGGCCGTTCACCGGCGATTTTGCCGGCGATCTTCTCTATGCCACCTTGATCAAGTATGGCTTCGCCCAAGGCGTCTACGCCCGCGCGGCGGATGACGGCGTTAGCTTCGAAGATTGCCGCATCACCAATGTGGTGCGCTGCGTGCCGCCGCAAAACAAGCCGACCGGCGCTGAGATCAACGCCTGCCGGCCTTTTCTCGAAAGCGAAATCGGCGCCATGGCGAATCTTTGCGTCATTCTTGCGCTCGGCGGCATCGCCCATCAAGCGGTGCTGAGGACCCTCGGCCACAAAGTCAGCGCCCACAAGTTCGCCCACCGCGCGCGGCATGATTTATCGTCCGGCCTCACTTTGATAGACAGCTATCACTGCTCGCGCCTCAACACCAATACCGGGCGCCTGACCGAGGCGATGTTCCATCAGGTGTTCGACGATATCCGCGGGCGCTTGGACGCCGCCGGCGCGGCAAGTTAGTTGTCGGCGCGCATCAAGCGCTGCTTGTTGCGCTTCCAATCGCGCTCTTTCTCCGAGGCGCGTTTGTCGTATTTGCGCTTGCCGGTCGCCATGGCGATTTCGACCTTGGCCCGGCCGCGTTCGTTGAAATAGAGGCTGAGTGGCACCAGGGTCATGCCGCCGCGGCGCAAATTTCCGATCAACTTGCGGATCTCGCGTTTCTTGAGCAGCAGCTTGCGGGCCCGGGTCGGCACATGATTTAAGCGCCCGCCGGCGTCATATTCGGCGATATGGGCGTTGATCAGAAAAATCTCGCCGCCGCGCTCCATGGCATAGGCCTCGCCCATGCTGGCGCGGCCCTGGCGGAGCGACTTTACTTCCGTGCCGGTGAGCGCTATTCCCGCCTCGAACCTGTCGGCGATATGGTAGTTATGCCGCGCCTTGCGGTTCTGGGCGACCATCTTGCGGCCATCGCTTTTCCGTGCCGCCATTTCAGAATCGCGGCCTATGCAGCCGCATCCTTTAAGAGGCCGAGCGCGCGCAGGGTCGCTTCGATGCGCTGTTTGCTGGCGCTCGACGGCGCGCACATGGGAAGGCGCATTTCAGAGCTGCATTTGCCGAGCAAATAGGCCGCATATTTGGCCGGGATCGGGCTAGATTCGCAGAACAGCACGTCATGCAGCGGCATCAGCCGAGTGTGCAGTTCCAGCGCCTTGGCCGCATCGCCGGCTTTCCAGGCGGCATAGAATTCGGCGCAGGCGCGCGGTGCGACATTTGCCGTGACCGAAATGCAGCCGTGCCCGCCCTGGGCAAAGAACCCAATCGCCGTGCCGTCCTCGCCCGACATCTGGTTGAAATCGCCGGCAATGGCCATGCGCGTCAGGGTCGGACGGGTGAGATCGGCGGTGGCGTCCTTGACGCCGATGATATTGGGCAACTCCGCCAGACGCGCCATGGTCTCGACGCTCATATTCACCACGCTACGGCCGGGAATATTGTAGATATATTGCGGGATCGCGACGGCATCCTGCACCGCTTTGAAATGCTGATACATGCCTTCTTGCGTCGGCTTGTTGTAGTACGGCATGACCAGTAGCGCGGCATCGGCGCCGGCTTGCTTGGCGTGGCGGGTGAGTTCAATCGCTTCCGCCGTGCTGTTCGATCCGGTGCCGGCGAGCACCGGCACCCGCCCCTTCGCCGCGTCGATGCAGATCTCGGTGATCCGCATATGTTCACTGTGGCTGAGGGTCGGCGATTCACCGGTCGTGCCGCACGGTAGCAAACCGTTCACGCCTTCTGCGATTTGCCACTCGACAAAGGCGCGGAACGCCTCTTCATCGATCCCGCCGTCACGCATCGGCGTAATCAGGGCCGTGACATATCCTTCCAACATCGCGCTCTCCGCACTCACATTGTTGAGAATTTGCCCAGCATAATTTGCCGTTTGCCCGAGGACAAGGCCACCCTGATCCGCCTTGCCGCCATATCGACGCTCGGCCTAAGATCGCATCCGGGCGGCATGTGAGTCATTTTTAGATTATTGAAAGGGCGTTGGTGCGCATTTTTCTCCCGCTGGGCTTGGCGATCGTGTTTTTTTGCGTTGCGACGCTGTCGCACGCGGAGGCGCCATTACCGCCGCCGGTCTCGGGTGCGGATGCGAAATTGTACACCGCCGCTTTCAAGCAAGCCGGGAAAGGCCGCTGGTCCGCCGCCCACCGCATCGCCGCCCGCGCCCGAGATCCGCTCGGCACCAAGGTGCTGCGCTGGATGGACTATTCGCGGGCGCATAATTTCGCGTCGTTCGAAGACGTTTCCGCCTTCATCACCACCAACCCGGATTGGCCGCGCCAGCGCGCTCTGGCGGCGAACGCCGAAACGGCGATGCTGGAGGTGGCGGACAACAACCGCGTCGCCAACTGGTTCCACTGGCGCGATCCAGTGAGCCGTGACGGGCGGCTCAGATTCGCCGACATGCTGATCGCGGCGGGCGATATGACGCGGGCGGCGAAATTTGTCCGCCAGGCCTGGGTCGAAGACAATTTCTCCGGCCAGGATGTGAAAATCATTTACGCCCGCTACAAGAATCTGTTGCGCCGGGAGGATCATGAAGCACGCCTCGACCGGCTGATTTGGGACAACCGCCGGCGCGATGCGCGGCGCATGTTCCGTTATGTCGACAAGCGGCTGCAGGCGCTGGCGGAAGCGCGCATGGCGCTGCATGCGTTCGCCGGAGGCGTCGATGCCGCTATCGCCCGGGTACCGGCGGATCTGGTCGAATCGGCGGGGCTGATGTACGAGCGCCTGCGCTGGCGTCGGCGCAAGGGGCGCGACGAAGGCGCTGAGGAAATCCTGTTCCGCGCGCCCGACGAATTGGGGCGGCCAAAATTATGGTGGCGCGAGCGGCACATCCTGGCGCGCAAAGCGCTCAACCGCGGCCACGTTTCCGACGCTTATCGTCTGGCCGCCAATCATGGCCAGATCGAGAGTTCCAGTTTCGCCGAGGCGGAATGGCTGGCGGGCTGGATCGCGCTCCGCTTCCTCGGCGACAACAGCGCGGCGTATGACCATTTCACCCGGCTCTACGATGCGGTATTCATGCCGATCAGCCGTGCGCGCGCCGCCTATTGGGCCGGTCGCGCCGCCGAGACCTTGGGCGATCCGGACGGCGCCCTGCTGTGGTACGCCCAGGCGGCGCACTATACCGGAACCTATTACGGCCAGCTCGCGGCGGCGCGCAGCGGCGGCGGCAAAGCGCTTCTGTTTGCCGGGGAACGGCGCGGCGGCGAAGAGACCGGCAACGCGGTAATTGCCGATCATGAGATGTTTGCCGTCATCCGCCTGTTGAACTTTCTCGGGCAGGACCGGCTGGTCGGCACGTTCTCGAGCCGTTTGGTGGAAATCTCGAAAGGACCAGCGGACCATGCCGTGATTGCGCGCTTCGCCCATTCGCTCGGGCGCCACGATCTCGCCATCCGCGCCGCCAAACAAGCAACGCGCGACGGCTATGTTTCGAACGAGCGGTTATTTCCCGTGGTCGATATTCCCTTCGCCTACGCCAATGACACGCTTGAGCATGCCTTGGTTCTGGCGCTGACACGCCAGGAGAGCCTGTTCGACAAATCCGCCGCCAGCCATGCCGGGGCGCGCGGCCTGATGCAGCTAATGCCGGCAACGGCGAAGCTGGTGTCGCGCCAGGTGCGCCTGCCTTACGCCAAGTACAAACTCACCAACGCCGCCTATAACGTGAAACTGGGCAGCACCTATTTGGCCGATATGATCGACAGACATGACGGTTCCTACATTCTGGCGCTCGCCGCTTATAACGCCGGGCCGACCAATGTGCGCCGCTGGCTGCGTGACAATGGCGATCCGCGCCATGATCCGGACGTCGATTTGGTCGATTGGATCGAATTGATTCCAATTCCCGAAACCCGCAATTACGTGCAGCGGGTGCTGGAAGGCCTGCAGACCTATCGCTGGCAGTTGGGCGCGGAAGTGGACGCCGCCAGCCTGGAACGCGATTTGGCGCGCGGCGTCTCAGCGCCGGTCTTGGCCAGCCGATGCACCGCCCGAAGCGCCGATGCTCCGATCGACCTCGTGGAGAATGCGCGACGCGCGCGTTCGCGTGTTGACAATGAGGATCCGGTTGTAACCTTCGCGAAAGCGGGTCGATAGCGGGACATGCACGCTCAGCGCGACGTGGATGCTATCGCTCGACCAGGTCGGCTGGCTCACGCCCCGGCGCGCCTCGGTCAGCACTTCGTTTGTGCCGGACTCGACGGACAGCACGTGCAGCCGGGCACGTTCGTCCACATAGGCGATGTGGGTTCCGTCGGGGGACCACGCGGGAGCAAGCTCGGCGCCAATATCCATCGTGAGACGCCGGCCAGTGTCTGAGCGCGGGCTATCGACATCTTTGACCCACAGATCCATCGTGCCGCCGCGATCGGAGCTGTAGACGATCGAGCGCGAGTCGGGCGACCAGAACGGATCGCTGTCGAGGTACTCGTCGCGAGTAAGAGCTATGGGCACCCCACCCGAAGGAGACACAGTCCAGAGGTCTCCCAAAGCCGCGAATGCGATTTTCGAGCCATCCCGCGCAAGAACGGGACGCACGAGGCCTCGAACCTGGGCGGTCGTGCCATCCCCGATCTTAACTCTCCGTCTTTCGTAGGAGGGGCGGTC
>PTKB01000189.1 GCA_002937555.1 Alphaproteobacteria bacterium MarineAlpha10_Bin2
CGGCCTCACTGAGCGCCGGCAGCCCGGGCGTTCTGCACGGCAACCGCACCTATTTGCTGCAAGACGAACATGGCCAGATCACCGAGGCCCATTCGATTTCCGCCGGCCTCGATTATCCCGGCATCGGGCCGGAGCATTCCTGGCTCAAGGATATGGGGCGCATCGATTACGCGCCGGTCACCGACGATGAGGCGCTCGAAGCCTTCCAGCTGTGTTCGCGCCTGGAAGGCATCATTCCGGCGCTGGAGCCCGCCCACGCCTTGGCCCATGTCGCCAAGATCGCGCCCGGCTTGCCTGCCGATCATGTCATTGTGATGAACATGTGCGGGCGCGGCGATAAGGATATTTTCACCGTGGCTGACGCGTTGGAGATCGACGTATGAGCGGGCGTATCGAACGGCGCTTCGCGGCACTGCGCGAGGACGGGCGGAGCGGGTTGGTCACCTTCACTATGATGGGCGATCCGGATATCGAAACCTCGTTCGAGATACTGCGCGGCCTGCCGGCTGCGGGCGCCGACATCATCGAAATCGGCTCGCCCTTTACCGACCCGATGGCGGACGGGCCGGTGATCCAGGTCGCCGGTCAGCGGGCGCTCAAGGCCGGCATCACGCTGGAAAAGACCATCGCTCTGGTACGCCGGTTCCGCGAAACGGATGGCGAGACGCCGCTTATCCTGATGGGTTATTACAATCCCATTTATATTTATGGCGTCGACCGCTTCCTCGGCGACGCGCTCGATGCCGGGCTCGATGGCCTGATTATCGTCGATCTGCCGCCTGAGGAAGATAGTGAATTGTGTTTACCGGCGCTGGAAGCTGGTTTGGCCTTTATTCGCCTCACCGCGCCGACGACCGATGACGCGCGTCTGCCGCGCGTGCTCGCCAACAGCTCCGGTTTCGTCTATTACATTTCCATCACCGGCATCACCGGCGCCGACGGTGCGTCGTCGCAATCGATAGCGGCCGCCGTCGAGCGGCTGCGCCGGCACACGAAACTTCCCATCGCCGTTGGCTTCGGCATTAAGACACCGGAACAAGTGGCGGCGGTGGCCGGGTCGGCGGACGCTGCGGTGGTCGGCTCGGCGATCATTTCGGCGATTGAAAACAGCCTGAATGGCGCCGGCGCCGCGACGCCGCAAACCGTGGATGCGGCGCTCTCCCTGGTTCAGGCGTTAAGCGCCGGGGTGCGCCAAACGGCAACGGAGGCTTAAGGATGAGTTGGCTCGATCGATTCGCCCGCCCGAAAGTAAGCGGCTTGTTCCGCAAGGACGATATTCCGCAAGACCTGTGGGAAAAATGTCCAAATTGCGAGCAGATGATTTTCCATCGCGAGCTCGAAAACAATCAGCGTGTGTGTCCGCATTGCGATCATCATTTGCGCCTGGATGCGCGAAAACGCCTGGCCTATCTGTTCGATGATGCTGAGTTTCAGACCATCGAATTGCCCGAAGTGACGGCGGACCCGTTACGCTTCCGCGACCGTAAGCGCTATCAGGACCGCCTCAAGGAAGCGCGCAGCGAAACCAACCAAGACGCTGTCATCGTCGCGCACGGCACGTTGGGCGGCCAACCGGTTGTTGTTGCCGCTTTCGATTTCAATTTTCTCGGCGGCTCCATGGGCGTCGCCGTGGGCGAGGCTTTGCTCTCTGCGGCGCGGCTCGCGGTGTTGCAGGATTCGGCCTTTATCGTCGTCCCGGCATCGGGCGGCGCGCGCATGCAGGAGGGCACGCTCTCGCTCATGCAAATGGCGCGCACCACGGTTGCGGTCGATGAACTGAAAGAGGCGCATCTCCCCTATATCGTCGTCCTGACCAATCCGACCACCGGCGGTGTGACGGCGTCGTTTGCCATGTTGGGGGATATCGCTATCGCCGAGCCAGGTGCTGTGATCGGTTTCGCCGGGGCGCGGGTGATCGAAGATACGATCCGCGAAAAATTGCCGGAGGGATTTCAACGCTCCGAACATCTTTTGAAGCACGGCATGATCGACATGGTGGTGCATCGCCATGAATTGCGCGCCACATTGAGCAAACTGATCTCCTTGTTGCGCGACACCGCGCCCTCCGCACAGGTGGTCGAGTTGGCGCGCGTCCAAGCCGACGAAATACAGGAATGACTGGCACCCCGGCGGATCCAAGCGCCCCGATCCTTGCCCGCCTGCATCATCTCCACCCCAAACTGATCGATCTCTCGCTCGGCCGCATGGAGCGGTTGCTGAAAAAATTGGGCAACCCGGAACGCCAATTGCCGCCCGTGCTGCACGTTGCCGGCACCAACGGAAAAGGCAGCACCGTCGCCTATCTCGAGGCCATGTTGCGCGCCGCCGGGGCGCGGGTCGATGCCTATATCTCGCCGCATCTGGTTCACTTCAACGAGCGTATCCGGCTTGACGGCGCCAACATCCAGGCGCCCTGCCTCAACGATTTGTTGCGCGAATGCGAAGACGTCAATGACGGCGCGCCGATCACCTTTTTCGAAATCACCACCGCCGCAGCCTTTCTCGCCTATGCGCGGAGTGCGGCGGACTTTCTTTTGCTTGAAGTCGGCCTTGGCGGGCGGTTGGACGCGACCAATGTGGTCGCGCGCCCGGCGGTCAGTGTCATCACGCCGGTCTCGATCGATCACACGCAATATCTCGGCGACTCGCTTTCCGGCATCGCCGGCGAAAAAGCCGGCATTCTGAAGCCGGGCGTCCCGGCCGTCATCGGTGAGCAGGTCGCGGCGGCTGCGGCGGTCATCGACGCCCATGCGCACGAGCTGAAGACGCCGCTGTTGCGACTGGGGCGGGAATGGCATGTCCGCGCCGAAGGCGAGCGGCTTCGTTATGAAGGCACATCCGGCAATCACGATTTTCCGCTTCCCGCGCTCGCCGGCCGGCATCAGGTGGGAAACGCCGGTATCGCCATCGCCTGCCTGGAGGCATTGGGCGCGCCGTTGTTCTCGCCGGCGGCGGTGGCGAAAGGGTTGGTGGGCGCGCGCTGGCCCGGCCGTTTGCATCAGATTTTGCCACCGCCATTGCCGGCGGGATGGGAGCTGTGGCTGGACGGTGGGCATAACGCAGCGGCGGGACGGGCGCTGGCGCAAGCCCGGCCCTGGCAGGACAAGCCGCTCTATCTGATCGTCGGCATGCTCAATACCAAACCGCCGGGCGATTTCCTGCGACCGCTCGCTCCGCTTTCGGTCGGTCTAACCGGCATTGCGGTGCCGGACGAGTCCGCCAGCTTCACGCCCGAGGCGATTTGTCAGGCCGCCGCCGGTCTCGGCCTGCAAAGCCGCCCGGCGGAGAACGTCCAAGCGGCGCTTGAGCGGATCATTATAGACGAGGCGCCCGGCCGTATTCTCGTTTGCGGCTCCTTATACTTGGTCGGCGCGGTGCTGGCTGGGTTAGAATTGGCGGACGGTGCGCCGGGCCTCTGCGCCTAAACGTTGACGCGGCGCGCGGCTCGGTTTTTTATGCGTGGGGCAACGAGAGTGAGGGTCATGAAAGCCAGACGATGGGCCATGGCGGTAGGCATGGCGTTGCTTTTGTCACCCGCCACCGGGCGGGCTCAATCCGACGCGCTCCTCGACAATTATAACCAATACGCCACCTATTTCGGGCAGGGCAAATTTCATGAGGCGCTCCCCTTCGCGCTCGAGATCGTCCGCCTGCACAAGACCGAGTTCGGCGCCGATCATCCCACCGCCGCGGTGCTCTTGGCCAATGTCGGCGAGCTTCACGTCGAAATGGGCCGGCTTGCGCTGGCTGAGCCGTTGTTCGTCGAAGCGGTGAAAGATCGCCGAACGCTCGCTCGGCCAGGGCCATCGCACCACCGCGGTGCTGGTCGGCCGGCTGGCCAAGCTCTACCGCCAACAGGGCCGCTATGACGAAGCGGAAACCCTGCATCTGCGGACCATCATGATCAAGGAACAGGAGTTCGGTCCCAATCACATGGCGGTTGCCGTCAGCCTGAACGATCTGGCCCAGCTTTATTATCTCGAAGGCAGGTTCGCCGAGGCCGAGCCGCTCTATCGCCGCGCCCTCGCTATTCTCGCCGAGATCGAGCGCGTGCATCCGCTAACCAGCGCCGTTCTGTTTAACAATGTGGCGGAACTGTTCAGCGCTCAGGGCCGCAGCGTCGGCGCCGTTATGCCAAAATTGGCCTCGCGCATGGAGGCAGAAGAAGAGGCGGCCGAAGCGCCCGAAATCGAAATTGCCGAGCAAACCGCCGGCGAGGCTCCGCCCGAGCCGGTCGAGGAAGTCATTGTCGTCGCGGCCGCGGAGGTTGCGCCCGAGCCGCCTGAAGAAGTCATTGTCGTCGCGGTTGCGGAGGTTGCGCCCGCGCCGCCCGAAGAAGTAATTGTCGTCGCGGCCGCCGAAGCTGCGCCCGAGCCGCCCCCGGAGAAAATTGTCGTGGCGGCTGACGAGACCGCACCCGAACCATCTAAAGAAGTCATTGTCGTCGCGGCCACCGATGTCTCTCCCGAGCCGCGCGCACGGACAGTTGCCACGCAATCCAGAGAATCGCGGCCTGTGCCACGCACACAGGCGGGGGTTGTGGACACCGCCGAAACGTCGCCCGGGCCGTTGCAAGAATCAAATATCGCGGAAGCCGCCGAACTCCCGCCGGAGCTGCTGGAACAGGTCGTTGTGGTGGTCACCGCCCCAAAAGCACCGCCGGCCGCGTCGACGGAGCCGAAAACCGAGGAAATTGCGGTTGCGTCGGCGGCGCCTCGCGACAAGATCGAAATTCGTGTCGCCGAGCCGGAGCCGGTCGAGATTATTGTTGAGGACCCGGTCGTTGAGACCGTGCA
>PTKB01000019.1 GCA_002937555.1 Alphaproteobacteria bacterium MarineAlpha10_Bin2
CCTCGTCCTCAACTGGTTCTCCGAACTCCAGGCGCAGGTGCCAACGGGACGGTAGGCCGTCGGGTCGTCGGTGGTTGAGTCGGAAACTTGGTGTGCGTAGAAGGAGGCCCCATGTTCTCACGCTGTCTCGTCGTGGCCGTCGCAATCCTGCTGGCGGCGATTCCCGGTGCCGCGCATGTAATCTTTCCCGGCCTCGGCCATATCATGCTGGAAGAAGACCCTGACGCCACCCTCGACGCGCTGCGCGATTTTCTCGTCCCGCTGCAAAGCTGAAGGGACGGGGAGTGAAGTTTTTCTCTATTCTTGTGTTGTGCCTGCTGGTGACCCTGCCTGCCATGGCGGACGGCAAGCATGAAATGAACGAGGGATCGCTCGCGCTCAGGCGGGGAGATTTCACCGCCGCCGTGGAGCATCTGAGCGCGGCAATCGATTCCGGCGAATTGGTGCGGGAGGCCAACGCGGCCATGCGGATCAGCCGCGCCCAGGCGTTGTTTCATCTGGAAGAATACCAGCGGGCGGCGAATGATTTGACGGCGGCAATCGAGAGCGGCGATATCAACGACACCCTGGTCGGTATCGCCCTCGCGACGCGCGCCAGCGCCTACCGCAAGATGGGCGACTGGACACGCGCGGTGGAAGATTTCGACGCCGCGATCGCGCTCGGCACGGTCAACGAGAAAATGTATTTCCACCGCGGCCTCACATTGGTGGCGGCCGGCCAGCACGCCCGCGCGCTTGAGGATTTCCACCGCGCTCATGACATGGCGCCGGACAACGACGCCATCCGCGAAAAACTGCTGGAGCTTGGCCAAGTGGTGGATTAGGGCGCACGCGGTCGCGCGGAGCGAACGCCGATTTGAACGAAATTGATGGCGCGCGCCGGCGGCCGTTCCCATATGTCACATAGAGAGTTCACCCTCGGAGGCGGGCATGACCTTGCATTCCTTCGTAGCCGCCGACGCGTTGCCGGCACACGACAAATTCACTAATTTACCCAACCGCCGGACGGGCCAGACCAAACCGGATCGCCCGCGCGTCGTTATCCTCGGTGCGGGATTCGGAGGCTTGAGCGCCGCGCGGGCGCTCTCTCGTTGCCCGGCCGACATCACCATCGTCGATCGGCGCAACTATCACCTGTTCCAGCCGCTCCTCTACCAGGTCGCCACGGCAGGGCTGTCGCCGGCCGATATCGCCGGCCCGATCCGCCGCGTGCTGCGCCGTCAAGACAATGCGCGGACAGTCTTGGGGACGGTTCAGGACATCGACACGAGCGCGCAGACCGTCATTTTGGACGATATGCGGCTTCCCTATGACTACCTCATCGTCGCCACCGGCGCGCGCCATGCCTATAGCGACGAAAGCTGGGAAACCTTCGCGCCCGGTCTCAAGAAGATCGAGGACGCAACGACGATCCGCGCCAAGATTCTCATGGCCTTCGAGCGCGCCGAGATCGCGACCGATGCCAAGCTGAGGCAGCGCCTGCTGACCTTCATTGTCGTCGGCGGCGGGCCGACCGGAGTCGAAATGGCCGGCGCCATCGCCGAACTGGCCAAACGCGCCTTGAAAAGGGATTTTCGCAATATCGGACCGGGCGCCGCACGCATCATATTGCTGCAACGTGATCCGCGCGTGCTGCCCGGATTCGCCGAGGGGCTGTCGCGCGCGGCGGCCAAGGCGCTCGAAAAACTCGGCGTCGAAGTTCTGACCCAGATCGAAGTCGAAAGCGTGGACGCGAATGGCGTTTCGGCCGCTGGCCAGCGCTTCGATGCGCACACCGTCATTTGGGCCGCCGGCGTCATGGCTTCGTCCGCCGGGCGCTGGCTCGACGCGCCGCGTGACGCCTACGGGCGCATCGAAGTCGAGCCCGATTTATCCGTTCCCGGTCACGGCAATATCTTCGCCATCGGCGATACGGCCAGCGTCCGCAGCGCCGACGGGCGCCCGCTTCCCGGCATCGCACCGGTCGCCAAGCGCGAGGGCAAGTATGTCGCGCGCCTCGTCCACGCCCGCATCACACGCGGCAAGGATCCGGCGCCGTTCCGCTATCGCCATGTCAGCCGTATGGCCACCGTCGGGCGCTCGTCCGCTGTCGTTGATCTTGGATTCTTACGGCTGACCGGTTGCCCCGGTTGGTTGATGTGGAGCGCCGCGCATGTCTATTTTCTGATCGGATTTCGCAACAAGTTCGCGGTCGCCCTCAACTGGCTGTGGGCCTATCTCACCTATGAGAGCGGCATGCGCTTGATCACCGAGCCAAAGAAATAGGGCCGGCGTTCGGGTTTTAGCTTTTCGGCACCCAAAGTTTGGCCCTGAGGCGCGCCGCTTCCTTATGGGTCGTCTCGAGGGCGCCGTCATATTTGCTGAAATAATAGGCCGCGATGCTCGGCTTCTGTGCTTCGGCCAGGGTAAACCAGAACCATGCTTTTGCCATGTCGCGTTCGACGCCTTCGCCTTCGGCCAACATGCGGCCGAGAAATATCTGCCCGTCCGCATGGCCTTTTCCGGCGGCGCGGCGGAACAATGAGAACGCCAACCCCAAATCCTTATTGACCACTTCGCCGTGAATATGTAGCAGGCCGAGGGCGAATTCGGATTTGGCTTGATCGTCTTCGGCGCCGAGACGGAACATTTCGGCCGCGCGCGCCACATCCTTCGCCACGCCGGTGCCGAAATAATACATATAGCCGAGATTTTTATAGGTCTTGGAATTGCCGCCATCGGCGGCGCTGCGGAACCATTCAGCCGCGCGCACCAGATCGCGCGTCACGCCTTTGCCTTCGAGAAACAGATTGCCGAGATTGCGCGCCGCTTTGGCATTCCCCTGCGCCGCCGCCTGGCTGTACCAAAGCGCGGCTTGCGCGAGATCCTGTGCGACTCCTTTGCCCTCCTCGTAATAGGTGGCGATAGCATGCTGCGCGAGGGCATGGTTCTGCTCGGCCGCGGCGAGGAACTATTGGGCGGCGGCCCCAGCGTCAGGGGCGGTTCCCCGTCCGGAATCCAGCATCAGCCCGACTTCGTATTGCGCCGCCGCGTCTCCCGCCTCGGCATGCGGCAGGAGCAGGGCATAGGCGGCCCTGAAATCTCCCGCTTCGAGAGCCGCCATGCCGGTTTCCATGTTTGCCCGCGCCGGATCGGAAGCGAGCAGGATAAGTACAAGACATAAGGCGCCGCCTAGGCCGGCGAAAGCAGGGCGTAAGCGCAAGAATTTCTTTTCCATAACAACAATATCTAATGCCCTGGCGGAGGGACTCAAACTTTCGTGCCGCTACTCCAGAAAACTGCGCACGGCGATGGCAATGAAGATCGCGGCAACACCGCCGGCCAGCGGCCAAATTATCCGGCGCGTCGTCCGCTTGCCGGTGAAGCGGTCGTAAATCATCGCGCCGATAATCGCCAATCCGCCGAGGATGATTATGGTCTTGAGAATCATTCGTTAGCCATTGATCGTCACCGCCATGCCGCGCTCGGCGGAAGCGACCATGGCCTGCATGACGGCCACCGTATGGATTGCTTCTTGCGGGCGCACGCGGAACGCCGGGCCGCCGGCACAAGCGTCGGCGAATTCCTCAAGCTCCGCCATCAGGGTATCGACCGGCGTCAGCGCCACCTCGGCCGGCTCCTCGTTCGTGCGGTGCAGCATCAAGCGGTTGGCGTCCGGCTGGGCGAAGGCATTCGCGCCGGTGCCGTAGAGATTGAAGAACACGGTTTGCGGACAGGCGTTGAGGGTGCCGAGATAGCCGGTGGCGCCGGATTCGAATTCAAACAGGGCGGAGGTGGTGTCGTCGATATCGACCGCGATCGCGAGGCGCTTGGCCTGGGCTTGCACACGAACGACAGGCCCGAGAAAATGGGTCATGGCGTCGATCATATGGACGCCCATGCCGGCAATGCCGCCGCCTGGGCTTTCGGTCCGGCTCGCGCGCCAGCCGTCGGGATCGTAGCTGAGCGGTCTCGGGTTGGAGAAATTGGCTTCGCAATGGAGCGGCGTGCCGAAGTCGCCGGCCTCGAGGAGGCGTTTTACTTCCTGAGTGGCGGCGGCGAAGCGGCGGTTCTGCCCGACCGCCAGAACCCGGTGGGACTCGGTGCAAACGGCCGCGGCAGCGCGCCCGCTCTCTTCGCTAAGTGTGAACGGCTTTTCGACGAACACATGCTTTCCCGCCCGCGCTGCTTGCGCGACCTGCTGGGCGTGAAGCGAATGGGGCGTGCACAAAAGAACGGCGTCTATGGCGCTGTCCGTAAGCACGGCTTCATAGGAGTCATACGCCATCGTGCCGTATCGCTCGCTAAATTGCGCGCGGTTTTCCGCCGCCCGCGAGTAACAGGCAGTGACGCGGATCTTTTCCGACTTCCCCTGGACGGCCTTTGTCAGTTCGTCGGCCCACCAGCCGAGGCCGATGGCGGCAGCACGCAACATATTTTCTCACTCCTCTCGCGATGTCGCGCCGGACCATAGTCAATAAAACCAGCGCCGCCAATTCATGCGCACGAGCCTGTGACTGGCAGCGGGCGACGGAATGACTATGATGGCTGCGCGCGACAAAAAGACGATTGAGGGAGACACAAATGAAAGCGGTCATCATTCGAGAAACCGGCGGCCCCGACAAGCTGCTCTATGAAGAAGTCGACACGCCGTCACCCGGTCCCGGTGAGGTGTTGGTGCGTATCCGCGCCGCTGGCGTCAACCATCTGGACCACGATATTCGCGAAGGTATTGCCGGATTTCCCACGCCGGTGCCGCATGTCCCGGGGATCGAGGGCGCCGGTGAAGTGGCCGAGATTGGCGCCGGCGTCACCAGCGTGAAGGCCGGCGACCGGGTCAGCATCTCCATCATTGCCGCTTGCGGCACCTGTCGCTTGTGCCGCACGGGCCGCGAAAATCTGTGCGAGAATCCCAACGGCGCCCTCGGCCTCTTCATGTGGGGCACCTATGCCGAATACGTTTGCGTCAAAGAGAACCAGCTCGTCGCCATGCCGGATGCGCTCGATTTCGAGACTGCGGCGGCCGGCCATCTTTGCTTCGCCACCGCCTGGCATATGGCGGTAACCCTCGGCAACATCCACGCCGGACAAGATGTCCTGGTCAATGCGGCGGGCAGCGGCGTCGGCAGCTCGGCCATCCAGATCGCCAAGCTACACGGCGCCAATATCATTGCTTCCGCCGGCTCGGACGAAAAGCTCGAGCGCGCCAAGGAATTGGGCGCAAGCGGCGGGATCAATTATACCACCCAGGATTTGGCCGAAGAGGCGCTGCGTCTGACCGGCGGAAAGGGCCCGGATTTGGTGATTGAATCGGTTGGCGGCGAGGTCTTGAAAAAGAGCCTGGAGGCCGTGGCCAAGGCGGGCGCTGTCATCACCTGCGGCTGCCATGCGGGCGAAACCGTGGAGGTGGATGTCGTCAGCCTGTTCCGCAAGCATGTGCGTTTTCAGGGAAGCGCGCTCGCCACCCTGTTTGAGACCGCCGAGGTGCTGAGCCTCCTTGGGGAAGGCAAGCTCAAGCCCACGATCCACGCCACCATGCCGCTGGAGAAGGCGCGTGAAGCGGCGGAGTTGACCGCCAACCGGAATTTCTTCGGCAAGATGGTTCTGCTGCCGTAAGAGAAGTTATTGGGGGGATTGGATAAATGACAATACGCCGGCCGTCGCGCGAGAATCTGAAGGACATCAGCGAGCGCCACCATTTGCATCTGACCGAAGCCGAGCTCGAAACCTATTACGACGTGGTGTGCGGCGTCATGGAATCCTACGACGCGTTGGATCAGTTTCCCGACCCCGTGCGACCGCTCACCAATGCCACCCGCCAGGTCGGCGCCCGGCCCGAGCCCGAAGACGATCCCCTGAACGGCGTCGTCCGCCTGTGCAGCGTAAAGGCCGTTAATGCGGAGGGCGGCGCGTTATCGGGCAAGACCATCGGCCTCAAGGACACCATCTCGATCGCCGGCATCCCGATGACCTGCGCCTCGCGTCTGCTGTGGGATTACACGCCCGACGGCGATGCCACCGTTGTGAAGCGCCTGTTGGAAGCGGGCGGCCACATCACTCACATTCTCTCCACCGACGATTTCGGCTTCGCCGGCACCGGCCATACCAGCGGCTATGGCCCGGCGCGCAACCCGGTCAATCCCAACCATCATCCGGGCGGCTCCTCGAGCGGCTCGGCGATCGCTATCGCCCAAAATATGGTCGATCTCACACTTGGCGGCGACCAAGGCGGCTCGGTCCGCATTCCCGCCGCCTGGTCCGGTATTGTCGGCCTTAAACCCAGCCACGGCCTCATTCCCTACACCGGCATCGTCGGCTTCGACCTTTCCATCGATCATATCGGTCCGATGACGAAGGACGTAGCGGGAACGGCGCTCATGCTTTCGGTGCTGGCCGGCAGCGACGATACCTGCATCGATCCGCGTCAGCCGAGCACGGTCGAGCCGCAAGATTACATGGCTGCGCTCGAGGGCGGCGCCAAGGGGCTCAAGGTGGCGGTGGTCGAAGAGAGCTTCGGCCATGACGGTGCGTCGACGCGCGAAGTCGACACCGCCGTCCGCCAAGCGGCACAACGGCTCGGCAAACTCGGCGCCGAGGTCGAGAGCGTCTCGATCCCCTATCACCGCCGTGGCGTGCCGATTTGGAACGCCGTCGCCATCGAGGGCGCGACCGATAATCTCTATCACGGCGGCGTTGTTTATCAGACCAAGGGTCTCTACAACCCGCGCTTCATCACCCATCTGGCGCGCGCCATTCAAACCAATGGCGGCGATTTCTCACCCACAGCCAAGATGGGCATTTTGGTCGGCCACTACATGCGCGAGCAATATCAAGGCGCCTTCTATGCGCGGGCGCAGAACATGGCGCGTGTGCTGTCGAGCGAATATGACAAGGTGCTGGCCAGCCATGACATCATGCTCATGCCGACCACCCCGCAGCAGGCCCATGGCCTGCTGCCGTCGGTGGAGGAAGACCGCATGACCTATGTCGCCAATGCGCTCAACATGGTGCACAACACGGCGCCGATCAATTTGACCGGCCATCCCTCGATCAGCGTGCCGTGCCAAGGCGTCTCGGGCCTCCCTGTCGGCCTGATGCTGACCGGCCGCTCGATGGACGACGCCACGGTGTTGCGCGCCGCCAATGCCTACATGACCGAGTGACACGCAGGCAAGCCCCAACGGCGAGGCGGGCGGGCGCTTGATTTCGCGCACCGTTATCGGCGTCTTTCTCGCCGTCAGCGCTGGGCTGTGTTTCTCCAGCGGCGGTTATTTCGTGCGCTCGGTTTCCATCGACAGCTGGGAAATCATCGCGCTCCGCTGTTTCTTTGCCGCCATCGCCGTCACTTTGGTGTTTGTCGCGCGCGAGCGCGGCCGGACGCTCGCTTCGTTGCGCGCGGCGGCGCTGCCGAGCTTGATCATCGGGCTGTTCACCGGCTGGGCGATCATCGCCTATGTGCTGGCGATGCAGTTCACCCAAGTCGCCAATGTGACCGCAATCATGACCACCTCGACCCTGATGGTGGCGCTGTTGGCGCGCCCGTTTCTCGGCGAACGCGTTGCCACGCACACTTGGCTCGCGATGATCGGCGGCTTGTGCGGCATCGGCGTGATGTTCTCCGGCGCGGCCGAGCTCAGCGGCCTCTATGGAAACCTGCTGGCGCTTTCCATTGCCGCGGCGATTGCCATACAAACGTTGGTGGCGCGCAAATATCGCGACGTGCAGATGGAACCGGCGGTTCTGGTGGCGGCATTGGTCGCCGGTTTCGCGGCATTACCCTTGGCGCTCCCTTTCGAGGCCGGCGGCGATGATGTCGCGATGATGGCCGCTTTCGGCGTGGTGCAATTGGCGCTGCCGCTCACACTTTATTTTTACGCCGCGCGCTATCTCTCGGCGCCGACGCTCATATTCGTGGTGCTCATCGATGCGGTGTTCGCGCCGATTTGGGTATGGCTTGGCTTTGACGAAGTGCCGACCCGCCTGGCCTTCATTGGCGCCGGCCTCATTTTGGTCTCGGTCGCTTTCAACGCCGGGCTCGGCGTGCGCAATATGCGCCGCGCGCCGGGCACTTGGTGACGCCGCGCTTTTCGGGCACAATTCCGGCAACGATGGCTGTTGGCCGCACGGAGGAAAAATGATCGTCGTCATTTTCGAAGTCCAGCCGAGCGCGGCGGGCGGTCCGCGCTATCTCGATCTGGCGGCCGAGCTGCGCCCGGAACTTGAAAAGCAGGACGGGTTCATTTCCATCGAACGGTTCGAGAGCCTGTCGACGCCCGGCAAGATCGTCTCGATATCGTTTTGGCGCGATGAAGCGGCGGTGGCGGCGTGGCGCGGCCATGCCGGCCATGCGGCGGCGCAGGCGCTCGGCAAAAGCGAATTGTTCGACGATTACCGCATTACCGTGGCGGAAAGCCTGCGCAGTTACGGCCCCGACGGAGCCGCGCGAGAATAGTCTCTCATTCGGGATTGGCGTTATTTATGGCGGAAGGTGATCCGGCCCTTGGTCAGATCATAGGGCGTCATCTCGACATCGACTTTATCGCCGACCAGAACGCGGATGCGGTATTTGCGCATCTTGCCGGCGGGCCGCGCGATGATCTCGTGATCGTTCTCGAGTTTCACCCGGAACATTGTGTCGGGCAGCTTCTCCGTGACGGTGCCCGAAAACTCTAGCAGTTCTTCCTTGGCCATTTTGCCTTCTATCGGTTTGTCGCCTGTGCGCCCTCTCTTGGCGCGTTCCGGGCGCACTATAGTTTGGCTGAATCATTCCTGTCCAGACAAAGGCGAGGGTTCCCCGAACGAATATGGCGACCAAAAGCAGTGAAATTTAGTTGCTAAACTTAAACCCGACGGCACTTTCGATGTGCTGACAGAGGTCGGGGGCCGAAATGGGTTTGGCGAGAACGGCGGTGGCGCCGACCTGACGGGCGACCTCGAGCGGCATTTGATCGCGCTCGCCGGTCAGTATCAGAACCGGAATGCTGCGGATCGCGTCCTGCTTTGAGAGCCGCAATTTGTTGCAAAACTCCATGCCGTCCATCTTTTCCATGTGCAGATCGCAGATGATCACGTCGGGCTTGGGCTGCTTGAAGTCAAGCAGGCTGCGCATCGCCTCGACCCCGTCCTCGGCTTCCGTGACCTGGCTAATGTTGTTTTGTGACAACAGGTTACGGACGATGCTGCGCATCGCCCTCTGATCATCGACGACAAGAACGCGGATCGCTTGTGCTGCTCTTCCGGACATTGCCTATGGCGCGCATATGGTTTGTGGACGGGGAATACAGGCAAAAACTACAGGCCATCGGTTAATACCCGCCTAACATCGGGAGTGACGCCTTGTTCGCCTTCACCGTCCGAATGCGCGATCATGATTGTCGGCGCGTTGGTTAGAACAGACGGAGAAGAAATCGCCATGTCCGATAATGCATTCGAGGCCGCCGGCATCCATGCCGAGCAGAACGTCGCCATCACCATGCGCGACGGCGTAACCCTCAGGGCAAATCTTTTTCGCCCGGCGGAAAGCGGCCCGGTGCCGGCGTTGGTGCTGCGCATTCCCTATAACAAGGATGCGGCGCAAACTTATGTCTATGCCCATCCCGCCTGGTATGCCCGCCACGGTTATGCCGTGCTGGTGCAGGATTCGCGCGGGCGCTACGCGTCCGAAGGGGAATTCTATCCTCTTCGCCAAGATGGCGAGGACGGTTTCGACACCATCGAATGGTGCGCCGCCCAGCCCTGGTGCGACGGCAAGGTGGGAACCTACGGCTTTTCGATACCAGGCATCAATCAACTGCTCGCCGCGCATCTCCGCCCGCCGGCACTCAGAACGGCAATTCCCGCCTTTTATCCCTCCGGCATGCATGACGGCTTTCTTTACGTCGGCGGCGCCCTGTCGCTGGCGACACTGGCCCAATGGGCGGTGGTGATCGCCGGCGACGCAGCGATCCGCAAGGGCGATTTGGACACATTGCCCGAGTTGGTGGCGGCGGATCAATTGTCCGGCAATTGGCATCCGGGCACCCCGCTGAAAGAAACGCCGTTCTTCACCACGCCGGGTTCGCTGCCTTTCATCGCCGATTATCTCGCCCATCCGGCGCAAGACGATTTTTGGCAGGAGTGGGATTTGCCGTCGCGCCTCGGCGAAATCGATATTCCCTGCCTCCATGTCAGCGGCTGGTATGACAGCTTCATCGCCAAGACGATCGAGAGCTACGAGTCCCTCTCGGCGGCGGCACGGGCCGAGCATCGCCTGCTCGTCGGCCCGTGGTACCACATCCCCTGGACGCAGCAGGTCGGCGCCGTCGATTATGGCTGGGAGGCGCGCAATTTCGTCGACGATTACCAGATCGCCTGGTTCGACGCCCAGCTCAAGGGCGACCGTAGCAAACTCGACGCCCTTCCGATGGTGCGCATTTTCGTGACCGGCGCTAATGAATGGCGCGATTACGATGCTTGGCCATTGGCCGGGACGGCGACCGAGAATTGGTATCTGCACAGCGCCGGGCGGGCCAACTCGCTCTCCGGCGATGGCGCCTTGTCGCGCCAGGCGCCGGGCGAAGAGGGCGCCGATTTCTTCATCTACAGCCCCGAAGCCCCGGTCGAGAGCCTAGGCGGCCATTCCTGCTGTTTGCCTGACCGCGCGCCAATGGGCCCGGCCGACCAGCGCCCGGTCGAATACCGCAACGACGTGCTGGTCTACACTTCGGCGCCCTTGGAGGCGCCGCTGTTCATTGCCGGTCGCGTGAACGCCGTGCTCCATGCCGCGAGTTCGGCGCTGGATACCGACTTCACCGTCAAGCTTTGCGACGTGGCGCCCGACGGCACCGCGATCAACATCACCGAAGGCATCATCCGCGCGCGCTACCGTGAATCGCTCGAGCGCGAGGTGATGCTGGAGCCACATCGGATATACGAATTTGCCATTGGCGCTGGCGTGGCGTGCCACCGCTTCGAGGCCGGACACCGGGTCCGGGTCGAGGTTTCGAGCAGCAATTTCCCGCATTTCGACCGCAACCCCAACAACGGCAAGCCGTTCGGCGAAGACGATGTGCTGGTGACCGCGAGCCAAACCGTGTTCCACGATTCAGCGCGGCCTTCCCACATACAGTTGCCGGTGGTCGCCGGCGGCTAGAGCTTCAGGTCGCGCGCTCGCGGAGCGTCAAAACCGCGCCCAACACCACGAGGCCGAACACGATATCGCGCCACGCAATGGGTATATTGATGCCAGTGACCAGGGTGGCGACCGCCGTCAGCAGCAGGGCGCCGCCCAGAATGCCGACATAATGCCCGCGCCCGCCGGTCGCCAGCGTGCCGCCCACGAGAACGACGGCGATGGAGGGCAGCAGGAAATTCAGGCCCATATTGAGGAACGAGACGGTGCTGAATCCGGTCATCATCACGCCGGCCAGGGCCGAGCAAAAGCCGCTCAGCGCGTAGACGCCGATGGCCGTGCGGTCGACACGTACACCCGATAAGAGGGAAACGCGCTGGCTGTTGCCGAGAGCGAAAATACGCCGCCCGAAAGTGGTGCGGTGCAAGATAATGATCGCCGCGGCGACGAACACGATCAGCAGCCAGACCGAAGGCGCGAAGCCGAGAAACCGTCCGGTGAACAGCCATACCAGGACCGGCGGCGAGCGGCCGGTGGGAATTCCGCCGGTATAGAGCAGGCCGAGGCCTTGCATGATGCCGTTGGTCGCCAGGGTGACGACGATCGCCGGCATGCCGAATATAACGATACCAAGTCCGTTGAAGATACCCACCGTGATGCCGACGCCGAGCACCAGCGGGATCGCCCAATAGGCCGGCGCATCCAAGCCGTTCGAAAGCGCCGCTAGCATGACGCCGGTAAATGCCATGGTATGCGGCACCGACAGATCGAGCCCGCCGGTCATCACCACCGCGCCCTGGCCGAGCCCGAGAACAGCGAAAAAGATCGCCAGGGTGAACAGCGAATTGAAATAGTGAGTGCTCCAGGTGGAGCCGCCGATGAAGATCAGCACCAGCACGTAAACCACCACCAGAAGCACCCAGGCGGGAATGATCAGGCGCAGATTCTCCCAGTTCTTCACCCGCCATTGATTGAGTGCCGAGCCTGTCAGCTCGTCGCTCACGCGCGCTTTCCAGTTGGTTCGCAATCTGCCGCGTTGGGCTTCCGGGCGCTTGAGAAAGATAGGCAGCGAGCGATTGCCGAGACCGGCGACGTTGAGCTTAAAAATTCTGAGATGCTCGGCTATCGGCGAATCCATGCCGAGCGTCGCACCCGCCACCGCCAGCAACAGGATCGCGCCTTCGACGATCGGCGTGTAATGCGACGAGACGTTCAACACCAGCATCACGTTGGAGATCAGCAGCAGGGTCAGCGCCGCGAACACGGTTCCCAGGCAACCGCCCTGGCCGCCGCCGATGCGGGTGCCGCCGAGGATCGTCGCGGCGAAGATCAGCAACAGCATGCCGCTGCCCACCAGCGGATCGCCCGACAATGTCTGGGCGCTCAGGAACACCCCTCCGGCGCCGTAAAACATGCCGGCCAGGGTGTAGCCGAGAAATTTCGTCCGCGTCACGGAAATGCCGTTGGAGAACGCCGCATCTTCGTTGCTGCCGACGGCGTAGAGCGCGGTGCCGAAGCGCGAGCGCTTGATCAACGCCCAGAACAGCAACGCCACCAGCAGGACCACCAGGGAAGCCGGAAGGACCTCAAAGATCACGTCTCCGGTCAGGGTCTGGGTGATGCCGTAGGGGACCATGCCGCCCGGGTCGGGCATAATCAGCAAGTTGAGGCCGAGGATGATGAACATGGTGGCGAGCGTCACCACCACAGGCTGGAGGCGCATGAAGGCGATGAAGAAGCCGTTGAAGGCGCCGACGGCGGCGCCCATGCCAAGGCCCGCGATGCACATCAGGATTTGGCTGTGCGTGGTGTCGCGGGTGTAAAGTGCGATCATCACGTTGACCAGCGACAGCGTCGCGCCGCACGACAAATCGAAACCGCGGATGAGAAATACGATGGTTTGGCCCATGGCGGCGAGCGCCAGCGGTCCGGCATTGGCGAACAGAAAACTGATTTCGAAATAGCTCACCGGCCCCGGCGAGATGACGTCGAGATAGACGAATATGGCGACGAAGGCGCCTATGGCGACGAACAGGCGCTGCTGGCGCGCGAGGCTCCGCCGCCAGCGTAGCGGCACGGCAGGCAGCGTGGCTGCGCCGCTCACGTACCGGTCTCGCCGTGCGGCGTTGAGGGTTCCGCCGCTGGGGCTCCCAGCGCGTGGGTCATGATGTTCTCTTCGGAAATTTCGTCACCGAGGAGTTCCTTGACGACGCGCCCGCCATACATCACCAACACTCGGTCGCAGACATTCACCAGCTCGGGAATTTCCGTCGTATAGAACAGGATGGCGTTGCCCTCTTTCGCCAGTTCGCGGATGAGAATGTAGATTTCGTGCTTGGTGCCGATATCGACGCCGCGTGTCGGATCGAACATCAGCAGCACCTTACTGCCCGCCAGCAGCCATTTGGCGATGGCGATCTTTTGCTGATTGCCGCCACTGAACGACGAGACGGATTTATAGAGCGCGCGCGGATGCACGTTGAGGCGCTCCAGCACTTCGTCGACCGCCGCCGCCTCCGCTTCGCGCGCGATCCAGCCGAATGTGGCAAGCCGTTCGATCACCGGGATGGAGGCGTTGGCGGCGCCGCTCAGGGAAAGAAACAGGCCTTCCGATTTGCGGTCCTCCGGCACCAGGCTGATGCCGATGCCGGCGCGCACCGCGTCGGCCGGCGAGGTCAGGGTAACCGCCTTGCCATCCAGTTCCACACTGCCTTCGCGCAGACCGGTCACGCCGAACAGAGCTTCGAACAATTCGAGCTGCCCCATGCCTTGCAGGGCACCGATGCCAAGCACTTCGCCCGGCCACAATTGCAGCGAGGCGTCGCGCAATTGGCCGCCGGCCGAGAGCGATTTTCCGGCGAGCGCGGGTGCTGCCGCATCGCTCAGCCGGTAATTCTCTTTCTCGGGGTAGATGGCGCCGAGCGAGCGGCCGATCACCAGGCGCACCACGTCGGCGTCGGATACATCGTCGACCGCGAACGAGCCGGCATGCTGGCCATTGCGCAGCACCGTCAGGCCGCCGCAAAAGCGCCTGACCTCCGCCATGCGGTGGGTGATAAAGACCAGGGTGACGCCGTCGGCGCTCAATTTCTCGATGAGCTCGCCGAGCCAATCGACGTCGGAAACCGAGAGCGTCGAGGTCGGCTCGTCGAGGAGGAGGACGCGCGGCTGGCGCGAGACCGCCTTGGCGATTTCGATCTTCTGCCGCGTCGAGAGGTCCAACTCGCCGACCAAGGCGCCGGGATCGACATTCTCCAGGCTCAGCTCGGCAAAATGCCGGTCCACCAACCGTCGGCTCTTGCGGCGGTCGATTTGGCCCAGCACCGGCGCGGGTTCGTAGGGCAACAGCATATTCTGCGTGACCGTCAGATCGTCGACCAACGTCATTTCCTGAAATGCCGTTTGGATACCGAGGCGGTGCGCCCGCGCCGGTCGGCCGATAGCAACGGTTTCGCCGAACAGGTTCACGCTGCCTGAATCCTGGCGGATCAAGCCGCTTAAAATCTTGACCAGGGTCGACTTTCCGGCGCCGTTTTCGCCGATCAGCGCGCGCACTTCGCCCGGCGCGACCGAAAACGAAACATCGTCCAGCGCCACCGTCGCGTCGAAGCGCTTGGAGAGGCCTTCAACTTCAATCGCGGGCTGAGAATCGTTCATGTTTGTAGCGCCCGCGAAGACGCTGGCGGACGGCCGATCTTAAGGCCGGCCGCCAGCATCGTCTAACGCGTGGTGAGCCTATTAGTAGTCGTCCGGCACACCATGCAGGGCTGCCTTGAACCCCATTTCAGGCACCTGCGGCGACCAGAAATCGATCGCATAATCAGGCGGTACCGTGCCCGGGCGAATGGTGTTGCAGCCGGCGGCGAATTCCGCTGCCGCGCCGGTCTCACACAGGGCCACATTGTCCTCCGTCACCTCGATGCCGGTGTAATAGATCAAATGATCCACATCCTCACCGTCGAGCACCTGCATGGCGACGCGGAAGGTATATCCCACCGCCCACAAGCCGGAGCCGATGGACTGGCCCGATTTGCCGAGCGCGCCTTCGATGCCCGAGGAAACCGGCAGCATTTGCAGGCGGTTGCCGTTAGCCGATTCGCCGGCGCACGGGATGATCGGGTTGTCGGGCCACCAGCCGTCCTCGACCTGCATCTGCGAAACCGTGTAGCAGCCGGTTTGCACGACGATGCCGTCGATCTCGTCCCAGCCATGGGTGGCGAGCAACTCACGCATCTTAAGACGCGCCGTGGAATGGCTCCAGAAGCCGACCAATTCGGCCAGCATGTTGACGTCCGGATTGCGGGCGATCTCTTCCTTGACGCCCTGATGATGCTCTTCGCTATAGGACACGCCGGGGACGCCGGTAATGGCGACGATGTTGCCTTTGCCGCCCATCTTGTCGACGACATATTTGGTGCGGTAGGCGCCGAGTTTCACGCCGTCGATCTTGACCACATAGGCGCAAGGTTCGGTGACGCCGTTGATCACGACGACGGTTACGCCCTTTTTGCAGGCGTTCTTGATCACGCCGTTGAGCGCGGTCGGCGAAATCGGGAAGGCGAGGATGGCGTCCGCGCCGGCCTGGATCATGGCGTTCATCTGTTGAATCTGGCGCGCCGCGTTGGCGCCAGCGGCCTGGACGCGAAGCTCGACCCGGTCAACATATTCCGGCAGCAAGGCCATGGCGGTAATGAGGTTTTTTGCCTCGGTCTGCCAGGCGTTGCCGACATAGCTCATGCTGTAATAGACCAGCAGCTTGCCGTCTGCGGTTTTGGCCGACGCCCGATTGGGCGCCATGCTCCACGCGATCGCGACGCCTAAAATGGCAAGAAAAGCGAATCGCGCGAATAATCCGATCGATGATCTTCTCATAGCGATTGTCTCCCTGGTTAAGCCACACTCCAGCGCAACCGACAATGCCGGAGCCTTTTGGTCTTGAGAAAGAGTTTGGCGCGTGTTGTTGATGCGAGTCAATCTGATAGGACATCAGTAAGGGTATCGTACGGAGCGCAGCCATATGAAAACCATCAAGGGACCGGCGATTTATCTGGCGCAATATGTCGGCGACGACGCGCCGTTCGATTCTTGGGATGCCATCACCAAATGGGCGGCGGAGCTCGGCTATGCGGGCGTTCAGGTGCCGTCTTGGGACAAGCGCCTGTTCGACCTCGACCTGGCCGCCGAAAGCCAGGATTACTGCGATGAATTTTCCGGTGTCGCCGCCGCCAACGGCGTCGCAATTTCGGAGCTTTCGACTCATCTGCAAGGCCAATGCGTCGCCGTGCATCCCGCCTATGACGCCGGTTTTGACGCTTTCGCCGTGCCCGAAGTGCGCGGCGATCCGGCCAAGCGCCAAGCCTGGGCGGTGGATGCGATGCATAAAGCGCCGAAGGCGTCGCGCCGCCTCGGGCTCGCGGCGCATGTCACCTTTCCCGGAGCGCTGTTATGGCCCTATTTCTACGGTTGGCCGCCGCGGCCCGCCGGGCTGGTGGAAACCGGGTTCGACGAGCTCGCTCGGCGCTGGCGGCCCATACTGGACGCGTTCGAGGAAGAGGGCGTAGATCTTTGCTATGAGATTCACCCGTCGGAAGACCTCCATGACGGCGTCACCTTCGACATGTTTCTCGAACGGGTCGACGATCATCCGCGCTGCTGCATCCTCTACGACCCGAGCCATTTCATGCTGCAGCAATTGGACTATTTGGCCTTCATCGACATCTACCACGCGCGCATCAAGATGTTCCACGTGAAGGACGCGGAGTTCAATCCGACCGGCCGCCAGGGCGTCTATGGCGGTTATCAATCCTGGGTCGACCGGGCCGGGCGCTTCCGCTCGCTCGGCGACGGCCAGATCGATTTCGGCGCCATCTTCTCGAAGCTCGCGGCCTATGATTTCGACGGCTGGGCGGTGCTCGAATGGGAATGCGCCATCAAGCACCCGCTCGACGGCGCACGCGAAGGCGCGCCCTTCATCCGCGACCACATCATCCGGGTGACCGATGTGTCGTTCGACGATTTCGTCGCCGGCACGTCGGACGAAGCCGGCAACCGCCGGATCTTGGGGATCGATTAGACGCGCATCCACGACATCTGGCGGCCGACTTTCTTGGTGCTCAGGCCTCCGTGGCGGCGATAGTTTCCATCTCGATCAACCAGTCGGGATGGGCGAGGCCGGCGACGACAAAGAGCGTCGAGGCGGCCGGATGATCGCCGAGATAGGAATCGCGGATTTCGCGCATCATGGCGAGATGGGCGCGGTCCATCAAAAGCGTGTTCACCTTGACGATGTCGGTGACCCCCATGCCGGCTTCTTCGAGCACGGCGAGGGTGTTTTGCCAGACGCGATGGATCTGCGCTTCGATGCCGTCGGCGATGCTGCCGTCCGGATTTGTGCCGACCTGGCCCGAGATGTGCAGCCAGCGCGCATTGGGTCCGGCTTCGGCGCCATGGCTGTAGCGCGAAGCCGGCGCCGCGATGGAGTTGGGGGTGTGCAGCTTGACCATTTTATCTCCCGTTATGCCGGCGTCCCGCCGAGGGCCGAAAATTTTGGCATGATTTCCTGCGCCAGGCGGGCTTTGGATTCGCGCCAGCCTTCCATATCGTCGAGATGGTCGTATGAGGTGACCAGCAATTGCCCGAAGCCGCCCGAGGATTCGACGATGTCGGCGATCTTGCGCTCGACGGTGGCCGGGCTGCCGATGCACATATTGTGATCCATCATATATTCGAGCGTCACATCCGAATCGGCGACGTCGGGATGGTGCTTGCAGGTATCGAGCATGCCGATGCGCTTGAGGACCGGCAGCCAGAAATTACGGTATTGATCGCCGATCTCGCCGTTCACCACTTTGTCGCGCGCTTCCGCGTCGCTGTCGGCGACGTAGACGTCGCGCCCAATGCGCCAAATATCGCGATTTGCCACGCGCCCGGCCTCTGCTGCACCTTTCTCGACCGACTCCCAATGACCGCTCAGATAGGTATTGCCGAAGCTCAGGCTGAGCGGGATGAAGCCGTTGCGCCCGGCGAGCTCCAAGGTCGGTGAGCCGGCGCTGAATCCGGCGATGGCGAGCTGCGGATAGGGTTTGGTATAGGGCTTGATGTGAAATTTATAGAGGTCTTCCGGATCGTCGGGCGGGCGTTTGCCGCGCCAAAATTTGCCCTCATATTCGAATTCCTCGTCGCTTTGCCAAAAGCGGATCATGATCTCCAGCGCTTCTTCCGTCATCTCGCGGTTTTCGCCGCTGAAGCCGTCGATGTTAAAGAGGCCCCAATCGGTCGGAATCGAGCCCGAGCCGATGCCGATATAACAGCGTCCCTTGGAGATATGGTCGAGCCAGGCAATGCGGTGGGCAAGCTCCGCCGGATGGTGGTAGGGCAGCATATAGCCGCCCGGCGAGACGCGGATATTCTTGGTTCTTAAGAGCGCCTGGGCAACCAACAGGTCGGGCGCCGGATTGGGCTCGCGCGGCACGGTGTAGTGGCAGCCGACCCAGGCTTCCTCGAAGCCGATCTGGTCATAAAACTCAAGGGTGTCGAGATTGTGGTAATGCCCTTCCGCGAAATCCCGCTCCGGCGGGTGATTGGGCATCAGGAAGGCGCCGACTTTCATGACTGCGATCTCCCGGAATTGGTGATTTTCATTATGTTTGCCGGGGGCAGATCGAGCATCGCGAGACCGTGGTGCCGCCTGGGGGAGTAACACTTTATCACCAACATGCTGAAAGCGAATCATTTTTTACCTGCAAATTTCCTCTGTCCCACACGGCGTCCCTCTAGAACAAC
>PTKB01000190.1 GCA_002937555.1 Alphaproteobacteria bacterium MarineAlpha10_Bin2
GATTAATGCACGACGCGCGCCGTCCAGTCCAGGATTCTGGCTGCCAAATCTGGATTCTTTGCCATTGTGGTAAAATAATGCGTAAAAATAAATCGTCAGCGATATAGGATCCGAATTCGATCATAGTTTAGATTTTGCTTTAAAACCGTTCGACACCTACTTTCGAATATTACATTCAATAAATAATATAAATTATTGATAATATTCAATTATACTAATTTTTCCTGCGTTCCATTTTAACCACAGTTTTATCCACAGGTAATACAACACAGCATGTAGTGTTAACAATATCGCCACCCACAAAATATTGTTGCCATCTGAATCTGAAGGGCGTAACGTGGCTCTCCGTCGAGATGTTGTGTTAGATAACTATTGAGGCACAACATCTCGAAGTGTCTGAACCGAAAGGGTTTATTCGACCTAGATCGAAAATCCGGCTCGGGGCGGAACGGTGATCGGTAGCGGGCGAGAGTTTGTTGGGGGGGGGCTAAAATATGCGCATAGAGCGGGTCTTCACTGTTGACGGCCAATCGCCGTACAACGACGTGGAGTTTCGCAAGACGAAGAGCGAAATTCGGCATCCCGATGGCTCCGTCGTCTTCGCACAGAACGATATCGAAGTGCCGAGCGATTGGTCGCAAGTGGCGTGCGATGTGCTGGCGCAAAAATATTTCCGCAAGGCCGGAGTGCCGCGCCGCTTGCGCACGGTCGAGGAAGAAAGCGTTCCGCGCTGGCTGTGGCGCTGCGAAGCCGATGACGGAGCGCTTGCCAGCCTGCACCCCGACGAACGTGAAATCGGCGAATCCTCGGCCAAGCAGGTGTTCGACCGCTTGGCCGGCACTTGGGCATATTGGGGCTGGAAAGCCGGCTATTTCGACGCCGATTCGGATGCCCGCGCTTTCTATGACGAAACCCGTTTCATGCTGAGCCGGCAGATGTGTGCGCCGAACTCGCCGCAATGGTTCAATACCGGCTTGCATTGGGCCTACGGCATCGATGGACCGGCGCAGGGTCACTACTACGTCGATTTCGAAACCGGCGAAACCAAACCCTCGCAATCGGCCTATGCCAACCCGCAACCGCATGCCTGCTTTATCCAGAGCATTCAAGACGATCTCGTCAATGAAGGCGGTATCATGGATCTCTGGGTGCGCGAGGCGCGCTTGTTCAAATACGGCTCCGGCACCGGCACGAATTTCTCGAATTTGCGCTCCGACGGCGAGACTTTAAGCGGCGGCGGACGGTCCTCGGGCCTGATGAGTTTCCTCAAAATCGGCGACCGTGCCGCGGGCGCCATCAAATCGGGCGGCACCACGCGACGCGCCGCCAAGATGGTGATCGTCGACATCGATCACCCGGACGTCGAAAAATTCATCAACTGGAAAGTGGACGAGGAACAAAAGGTCGCGGCAATGGTCAGCGGCTCAAAGCTTGCGAACAAGCATTTGAACGCGATTATTCAAGCTTGCGGCGCAGGCGAAGGCGAGACCTGTTTCGATCCCAAATCGAACCAGGCACTGCGTAAGGAAATTTCCGCCGCCCGCAAAGCGATGATTCCGGAAAACTACATCCGCCGAGTCATCCGTTTAGCGCAACAAGATTACGACTCCATAGATTTCCAAATCTTTGATACGGATTGGCAATCCGAAGCCTATGTGACGGTGTCCGGGCAAAACGCCAACAACACCGTGCGCGTTACCAATGCCTTCCTCGAAAGCGTACAGAGCGGCGGTGATTGGGAGCTAATCCGGCGCACCGACGGCAAGATCGCCAAAACTCTCAAAGCGAGTGCGCTATGGGATCAAATCTCTTTGGCTGCCTGGTCTTCGGCCGACCCCGGTGTGCAATATGACGACACCATCAATGAGTGGCACACTTGTCCGGCGGACGGGCGCATTCACGCGTCCAATCCGTGCTCGGAATATATGTTCCTGGACGACACCGCGTGCAATCTGGCCTCGCTCAACCTGCTCACCTTCCAGAGCGAGGGTGGCGGCTTAAAGATTGCCGAATTCGAGCATGCGGTGCGGCTGTGGACGCTCACCTTGGAAATTTCCGTCCTCATGGCACAGTTCCCGTCGCGTGAAATCGCGCAACGGTCCTTTGACTACCGCACCCTGGGCTTGGGATTTGCCAATATCGGCGGCTATTTAATGTCGAGCGGCATTCCCTATGACAGCCCGCGCGGCCGCGCCATTTGCGGTGCCATCAGCGCGCTTATGTCGGGCACGGCATATGCGACATCCGCCGAAATGGCCAGTGAGTTCGGCGCCTTCCCGCGTTTTGACGCCAACCGCGAAGATATGTTGCGCGTCATCCGCAATCATTGCCGCGCCGCGCACAGCCATTCCGAGGGCTATGAAAAGCTCTCGATCAAGCCATTGCCGCTCGATCTCGCCCATTTGGCGGATGAAGCTCTGGCCGACGCCGCGAAAGGCGCGTGGGACAAGGCCACGACGCTCGGCGAGAAGCATGGTTTCCGCAATGCGCAGGTCAGCGTGATCGCGCCGACCGGCACCATCGGTCTGATCATGGATTGCGATACCACCGGGATTGAGCCCGATTTCGCGCTGGTCAAACACAAGACACTGGCTGGCGGCGGTTACTTCCGCATCATCAACCGCTCCGTCCCGCGGGCGCTCGACATGCTGGGCTACGGCGATGCGGAAAGCGACAAAATCGTACGCTACGCCACAGGCCATGCAACGCTCGTCGATGCGCCGGCCATCAACCATGGCAGCTTGGCCGAACGGGGCTTTTCCAAATCGGTGTTGGGCAATGTGGAGCAGGCGCTCAGTAATGCCTTTGAGCTGCGCTTTGCTTTCAATAAATGGACCCTGGGCGAAGAATTCTGCCTCAACGTGCTGAAGTTGACCGAAGACCAGATCAACGATCCGACATTCGATTATCTACCCGCATTGGGGTTCAGCGACGAGGATATCGCCGCGGCCAACGTGTACTGCTGTGGCGCGATGACGCTCGAAGGTGCGCCGCATCTCAGGGAAGAGCACCTGCCGGTATTCGATTGCGCCACGCCGTGCGGCCGGTTCGGCACCCGCCATCTGTCGGCGGAGAGTCATATCCGCATGATGGCGGCAAGCCAGCCCTTCATTTCCGGCGCGATCTCAAAGACGATTAATCTGCCGGCCGCCGCGTCTGTTGAGGACTGCACCGAGGCCTACCTGCTTTCCTGGCGGCTCGGCCTCAAGGCCAACGCGCTCTATCGCGACGGCTCCAAATTGTCACAGCCGCTCAGTGTCTTGGCGCTTGGCGACGCGTTGGACGAGAAAATCGAGGAGCTGCCCCAAGCGGCGCGCACGGTCAAAGTGGCGGAGCGCATTGTCGAACGGGTGTTCATGCACCAGGGCACGAGACACCGCCTGCCCGACCGGCGCAAGGGCTACACCCAGAAAGCGATTGTCGGCGGCCACAAGATTTATTTGCGCACCGGCGAATTCGAAGACGGCAATCTGGGCGAAATATTCCTCGACATGCACAAGGAAGGCGCCGCCTTCCGCAGCCTGATGAACAATTTCGCGATCGCCATATCGATCGGCCTGCAATATGGCGTGCCGCTTGAGGAATTCACGGATGCATTTACCTTCACCCGCTTCGAACCGGCGGGTCTGGTGGAGGGCAACGAAGCCATCAAGATGAGCACCTCGATTCTTGATTACATATTCCGCGAACTGGCGATCTCCTATTTGGGGCGGAGCGACCTCTCCCATGCCGAGGCCGCAGACTTGTTGCCGGATACCATCGGCCGGGGCCAATCCGAAAGTAATTCGACAGCTGACAAGGACGATGGCTCGCCGGGTGGCGGCGTTCCCGATTTCGCTGCGGCGCTCAGTAGCAATGGGACCAGCGCCGGCTATGTGCGCAGCAATTTGATGGTGGTGAACGGCGGCGCTTCGACCAGCGACGGCTCGGCCACCAGCCACCTCAGGACCGTCACCGACAATGGCGTCGAAGTGAAAAGCTTCTCCGGTGCCACGGCGGCGGCGGTTGCCATTGACCCGGCTGAGGAAGCGGTGGTGGAGAACGATATTGAATTGGAGCGGATTCGCCGCGCGCGCTTGCGGGGGTATGTAGGTGAAGCGTGCATGGAATGCGGCAACTTTACGCTGGTGCGAAATGGCACCTGCATGAAATGCGATACCTGTGGCTCTACCAGTGGTTGTTCCTGACGGCCGTTTATCTCCCGCGGCTAAGACCACTGGAACTTATGGGGTGCGCGCAACGCGCACCCCATTTTTCTTTATGCTAGCTTCCTGTTCTTAAGCGTAGCGCGATTCGGGAGAAGCCATGCGGATTAGCGATTATTCCGCGCTCACCTTCGATTGTTACGGCACGCTCATAGATTGGGAGCGCGGCATGCTTACTGCTTTGAAGCCGTGGCTGGAACAGTCTGGTTTGGAAGCGGATGAGGACAGCCTATTGACCGCCTATGGCCGTCATGAAACGGTCATTCAACAGCAACGGCCTGGGCTGCCCTACCGTGACGTTGTCGCCATGGTACTTGGGCGGATCGCCGAAGAATTCGATCTTTCAGCGCGCCATGAAGAAATGCAGCAGTTTGGAGATTCGGTCGGCCACTGGCCGCCATTTTCGGATAGCCGGGAGTCGCTCGCCTATCTTCGTCAGCATTTCAAACTCGTCGCGATTACAAATGTCGACAATCGCTCCTTCGTTGACACCCACCTGTTGCTCGGCGAGCCGTTTCACATTG
>PTKB01000191.1 GCA_002937555.1 Alphaproteobacteria bacterium MarineAlpha10_Bin2
CTGGAACGTGGTGAGGTCGCCAACTCATGGCGCACCGAGCGCTGGGATTCGCTGCGCCTGCTCACGCCAAATTGGCAAAGCCGGCTGCCCGGCTTCGGCTATGAGGGCGACGATCCCGACGGCTACCGGTCGATGCCGGAGACCGTCGAATTCCTCGACCGCTACGCGCGCGTGATTTCGGCGCCGGTCGAGACCCACACCACCGTCACCTCGGTCGAAAGCGATAATGTGGCGTATAGGGTCTCCACCGATCAGGGCGACTGGCGCTGCCGCTCGGTGGTGCTCGCCAGCGGCGCCTGCAATATCGCCCGCGTCCCGGCAATCGCCGAAGCGGTGCCGTCCGGCATCGCCATGCTGAGTGCGATGGATTACCGCAACCCCGATCAACTCGATCGCGGCGGCGTTCTGGTGGTCGGCGCGTCGGCGACCGGCACCCAGCTTGCCGATGAGATTCACCGTTCCGGCCGTCCGGTGACGATATCCGTCGGTGAGCATATCCGCGCGCCGCGGCTCTACCGGGGCCGCGACCTCGAATGGTGGATGGATGCCGCCGGCGTGCTCGACGAGCGCTATGACGAGATGGAGGATATCAATCGTGCGCGTAGTCTGCCGTCGCTGCAACTTGCCGGCACCGTCAATCGGACCACCCTTGATCTCAACGCGCTAACGGAGATTGGCGTCAAACTCATCGGCCGCCTCGCCGGCATTAATGACGGCAAGGCGCAGTTCTCAGGATCCTTGCGCAATCAGTGTGCGCTCTCCGATCTCAAAATGGGGCGCTTGCTCGACACCATCGACGAATGGGCAAGCGAGAACGGCCTCGACGGCGAGGTCGAATCGCCGCACCGCCTGGAGCCGACGGTGGTCGAAGATGCGCCGCCGCTCGGCATGGACCTTACCAACGGCGAGATCAAAACCATCATCTGGGCGACCGGCTACTACCCGGACTATTCCTGGCTCAATGTTCCGGTTCTCGACCGCAAGGGCCGAATCCGCCATGACGGCGGCATCGTCAGCGAAGCGCCCGGCCTGTATCTGATGGGCATTCAGTTCCTGCGCCGGCGCAAGTCAGCGCTCATGGATGGCGTCGGCGACGACGCGCGCGACTTAAGCGCCCATCTCGCGGCCCATCTCGATGGCGCGGCGGTGGCCTAGCTGCCGCAGGATTGCACGCAGGTGACAGCATGAATGACGCAGAAGGCATCAAAGCGGCGATCGTTCGTAGCGAAGACAGGATTCGCGCAAAGCCGGCCATCGGCCGCCTGACAAAATCAAGCACAGCCCGCATCCGCGGCGATTTGACCTGCGAAATCGAAGACGAATCATGGAAATTGACCGCCGACATGAGGAAAAGCCTCGGCGGCCGCAACCAAGGCCCGGACCCCGGCGTCTTCGACCGCGCCGCCATCAGCAACTGCCTCGCCATCGGCTACGCCGTTTGGTTCGCGCGCATGGACATACCCCTCAACGCCATCGACGTCGAAATCAGCGCCGATTTCGATTATGGCGGTGTCCTCGGCGTTAGCGATGTCGCCGCCAGCTATTCGGAGTTTCGTTACGCGGTGACCGTCGATAGCCCGGCGGCGGAAGCGGAGATCATCGAAGTGCTCGACTGGGCGGACGCCCATAGCCCCTGGCTCTCCAACACAAAAACCGCGTTCGAACCGCGCCGCAGCGTGCAAATTACCTCGGACGCCGAGAGCGATTAATGGAAGCGCGCCTGCAAAAGCGCATTCAACGTTATGGCTGGGACCGCGCCAGCGAGCAGTATGCGCACTACTGGCAAACTCAGCTCGAACCGGTACGGACACGGCTCCTGGAACTGGCGGACCTGCAAGCCGGGGAGAAGGTGCTGGACGTCGCCTGCGGCGACGGCCTGGTATCGTTCCGGGCGCGCGAGGCCGTCGGGCCGGAAGGCACGGTGACTGGCGACGATATCTCCGAGGAAATGATACGCCGTGCCGATTTCTTGCGGCTCGAAAGAGGGCTGCAAAACATGCGTTTCGTGTGGCGCGGAACGTTCGTTCGACGCCGCCCTGTGTTCGCTCGGCCTCATGTATGTGCCCGAACCCGAGCAGGCACTGCGCGCCATGTTCGAAGCGCTCCGGCCGGGCGGCCGGGCGGTGGCGGCGGTGTGGGGGCAGCGCGGGCGGTGCGGCTGGGCCGAGGTCTTTCCGATCATCGATGCAAAAGTGAAGTCGGAAGTTTGCCCGTTGTTTTTTAGGCTCGGCACCGGCACCGCGCTGGAGGCCGATTTTCAGGCGGCGGGCTTCACCGGCGTCACGTCGGAACGACTCGCCTACGATCTGACATTCTAATCACCCGAGCATGCCTGCGGCGTGGCGATGATCGGCGGCCCGGTCGCGCTCGCCTATGCCCGCTTCGATACCGCAACCCAGGATGCGGCGCGCGCCGAATATCTGGCGTCGATCGACGGCTTTCGTGCGGGCGCGGGTTATGAAATACCGGGCGAATTCGTAATTACGAGCGGCGTGACGCCGGCCTAACACCGTCGCCGGGCATCGCGATTACCGGTTTTCAGGCGCGATACGGCCAACCCGCGCGATGAGGCCACGCTGATCATCGCGTGCGACCGGATGATGGTTTCGTTTCCCGACCGGAGGGTTCGCCGAGAGCGTCACACCCTCTCGCCACGCTTGCACCGGCCGGATTGGGCGCGGCACGAAGCCGCCACCGCAGTTGGGGTACACATTCTCGAGTATTCCGTCGACGCAGTCGTGGCAAAAGGTGCATTCGTAAGAGCAAATTCTCGCGTCCACCGATGCGGGCGGCAGATCGGCCGCACAATTTTCACAAATCGGCCTCAGTTCCAGCATGCTCACTCTCCTGCGTCAGGGCGCCCGAGGGTCCAGGCCCAAGGGCGCACCTCGCAGGCGGCGAACAGCTCGGCTTGGCGATAAGGATCGCCCGCCGCGAAGGTTTCGGCCGCGGCGAGGGAGGGCGCCTCGACGATCAGCATCGAGCCATTCATGGTCTCGCCGTCTTCGGCCAGGGTCGGGCCGCCATGAATCACGCTGACCTCCGGATGCGCCGTCATATCGCGCAAATACGCGCGGTGCTGGGGCCGCGTTTGCAGCCTGAGATCGGTCGAATCGGGCCGGTCGGTGGCGAAAATAGCGTAATACATCGAGCGCTCCTTGGCTGGTTCGGCGTGCCTTGTCCGCCGCCAATTGGTGCGCTAAGACTGCGTCATGGGAGATGCTCGCGCAAGCCAAGCTGCCGCGCTGATTTGGGACAATTGGCGCAACCGAAGCCGCATCGCGGCGCTGCCGGAATCCTGCCGCCCGCGCACCGTGGCAGAGGGTTATGCGGCACAAGCCGAGCTCAGCGCTCTCAGCGGCTGGCAGGCGGTCGGATGGAAGATCGCTGCCACCAGCGCGGCCGGACAAAAACATATCGGCGTCGCCGGGCCGCTCGCCGGACGCCTGCTCGACGGCAAACTGCATGAGAGCGGCGCCGAGCTTGCGTGCGCGCATTTGCACATGGCGGTGGTCGAGGCGGAGTTCGTTTTCCGCCTCGCCGAGGATTTGCCGCCGCGCGGGCAGGACTATTCGCCCGCAGACGTGGTGGCAGCGACGGCGGCCTTGCATCTCGGTATCGAAGTGCCGGATTCGCGCTTCGAGGATTTCACCATCGTCGGCGCGCCGCAATTGATCGCCGACAATGCCTGCACCGAGTATTTCGTTCTCGGCGAAGCGGTAGCGGAAAGTTGGCGTGATCTCGATCTGGCCGCTCACCGGGCCAGCCTTACCATCAACGGCGAAACGGCGGCTGAAGGCATCGGCGCCAATGTTCTCGGTGATCCGCGCCGCGCCCTGGCCTGGCTCGCCAATGACCGCATCATCCAAGGCGCGCCACTGCGTGCCGGCGAGATCATCACCACCGGCACCTGCATCGTGCCGGCGGCGATCAGGCCGGGCGATGATGTGGTGGCGGATTTCGGCGTAATGGGCCGCGTCAGCGTCCGCTTCGCGGCGTAAGCGGGGGAATCGCACCGTATGGCTTCGGAAGTAAACCGGCAAATTCCTCTGGCCGCGCGGCCCGACGGCAACCCAAAGGAATCGGATTTCGCGTTGCACGAGGCCGCTCTCCCAGAGATCGGCGACGGACAGTTGCTGGTGCAGACGCTCTGGCTCTCGCTCGATCCCTATATGCGCCTTCGTATTGGCGACAATGAACAATATTTTCCCGCCGTACCTCTCGGCGACGTGGTGATCGGCGGCGCCATCAGCCGGGTGGTCGAAAGCTGCCATGCGTATTTTTCCACCGGCGACTATATCGAGGCTTATACCGGCTGGCAGGATTTCGCCGCTCTCGATGGCGCCGAGGCGCGAAAAGTCGACCCCGCTCTCGGGCCGCTTTCGACAGCGCTCGGTGTCCTCGGCATGCCGGGCCTCACCGCCTATCTCGGCCTGATCGATGTCGGCAAGCCGGAGCCCGGCGACACGGTGGTGGTGTCCGCTGCGTCGGGTGCGGTCGGCGCCGTGGTCGGGCAAGTCGCGAAGATCGCCGGTTGCCGCGCCGTCGGCCTTGCCGGATCGGCGCGCAAGATCGCCTATCTCACGGTCGAACTCGGCTTCGACGCGGCGATCAATTACAAGACGGAAGAGATCGGACTGGCGCTCGATGACGCCTGCCCGGACGGCATCAATGTCTATTTCGAGAATGTCGGCGGCGTGGTTGCTGAGGC
>PTKB01000192.1 GCA_002937555.1 Alphaproteobacteria bacterium MarineAlpha10_Bin2
GCGCCTGCAACCCTTTCATTCCAGCCGGTCTCGTCGCGCCCAAGTTCCTCCAATCGATGCGCGCGCTGGGTGGCTTCGCCGGCGAGGCGGTGATGGGCGCGGGAGCGTTCCTCATGGGTATTTCGCAAACTGGCCATTTCTTCGCGCAGGCGTGAGATTTCCGCCCGCCCGTCCTCGGGCGGCGCAGCTTCGGCGAGGGCCGCTCTGGTTTCATCCGCCGCGCCGGCCGTCTCAGACAATTCATCGCCGAGCCGCTCGGCCGCTTCAGCCAGCGCACTCAAGCGCGAATTTTCCGCCACGGCCTCTCCGATCAGCTCGGCCAGCCGGTCGCGTGCCTGATTGAGGGCTTCTCCTGCACTTTCCGAAACGACCCGCGCCGACGTCGTGTCTGTGGCCGCGCCCTGGAGGGCTTCCCGCGCCGCCGCAAATTTTTTCTCGGCTTTCCGCCGGGTGCGATCCGCGGCCGGAAATTCCTTTTCCAGTTCACTCAGGCGGTTTCGCTGTTTAAGACGGCTCGCCGCGGCTGTGGGCGCGCCGGCGTTGACCGTAAAGCCGTCCCACCGCCACATCGCACCATCTTTATCGACCAACCGTTGGCCGAGCCGAAGCGCTGACTGCATCTCCGCACCGCCGCTTTCGACAACGCCGACCTGCGCCAGACGGCGGGCGAGGGCGGCGGGTCCGCGGACAAATTCCGACAGCGGCTTGACGCTTTCGGGAAGCGCTGGATTTTCGTCGAGCGGAGCCAAAGCCGTCCAATGGATTGCCGATTCCGTGTTTTCGGGCGCTTCCAAATCGTCGCCAAGCGCGGATCCGAGTGCGGCTTCGTAGCCCGGCTCGACGTCCAGCGAATCGACGATACCGGGGCCCTGGCCGGCTTTGCCATGGCCAAGCATTTCGGTGAGCGCAGCGGCCTCGGCATGCAGGCGGGAAAGCTTGGCATCCCTTGATTGCAACGCATCCCGCGCCGCCAATTCATCCGCCACTGCCGCTTCGCGGTTGGCTTCTGCGGCACCGAGCGCTTCGCGTGCCGTCGCTGCCGCAGAACGCGCCGTGGCAACATGATCCTCCGCTTCGGCGATGGCGTTTTGATGGGCGCTGCGCTCCCCGAGTTCCGCAAGTTCGCGCTCGACTTCGGTTTTTCGCGCCGTGCAGGTTTCCTGCCGTGCGTCGAGTTCTTCTAAGCGGCGGCTGAGGTTCGCGCGGCGCGCCTCGTCGGCAGCGACCTCTTCCGTGCGTTGCGTGAGACGCTCTTCGAGCGCCGCTACCTCCGCACCCGAGGCAGCATAGGCGGATTCGGCTTCATGTTCTGCATCCGCCGAGTCGTCGCTCGCCTGGACGAGCTCCCGGCGCAGCTCTTCAATCTTCGAAACGGCGCTCTCCGCGTCCTCCGCAAGGGTTTCTTCGCGCTTCAAATCGTCGGCGATTTGCGCCAAACGGGTTTCGATTTCCCGGCGCTGTTCTCCAACCTGGTGTTCTTCTTCGTCCAAACGATCGCGCGCCACGGCGAGGCGATGGAGGGCGGCAGCCCGAGCCGCCTCCTGCTGGCGCAATTCAGGGAGCGCCTCCGATGCCTTCATTTGGGCGTTGGTGGCCGCGGCGACACGGCCCGTCAATTTCGTTACCCGCTCCGATTCGCCATCAAGCTCCGCCGCCCGCGCTTCCACCGCGTCCTTCTCGGCGCTCCAGCGGATGTGCAACAGCAATGCCTCGGCGCTGCGCAGATTATCAGCGATTCGGCGATAACGGCTGGCTTGGCGCGATTGACGCTTGAGGGCTTGAAGCTGGGTGTCGAGAGCGCCGACAACATCTTCGAGGCGCTCCAAATTTGTCTCGGCGGCGCGCAGACGCAATTCCGCCTCGTGACGCCGTGCGTGCAAGCCGCTGATGCCGGCGGCTTCCTCGAGAATGCCACGCCGTTGCGCCGGCTTGGCATTTATGATGTCGCTAATACGCCCTTGACCCACCAGCGCCGAGGAATGCGCGCCGGTGGCAAAATCGGCGAACAGATATTGCACGTCACGGGCGCGCACCTCCTGCCCGTTGACGCTATAAGCCGAGCCCGCGCCGCGCTCGATGCGCCGCGTGACTTCAAGTTCTTCATCCTCGTTGAAAGCGGCGGGCGCGGTCCGGTCGGCATTGTCGAGCAGCAGCGCGACTTCAGCGACATTGCGCGCCGCACGCGTATCCGTGCCGTTGAAGATAACATCTTCCATGCCGCCACCGCGCATCTGGCTGGGTGCGGTTTCGCCCATCACCCATCGCAAGGCGTCGACCAAATTAGATTTGCCGCAGCCGTTGGGCCCGACAATTCCCGTGGTGCCGGGCTCGATCGACATTTCCGTGGATTCGATGAATGACTTGAAGCCGATCAGTTTGAGTTTCGTAAAATGCACCGGCTAGGCGTTCCGCTCAGTGGGTAAGAATCAACAAATGCCGCCCGCTAGGATTCGGGCATGTAGCGGTCGAGAGTCTTTGCGAAAGCGTCAAAACGCATGCCGCCTTCATGCTTCTTACCATTGATGATGAAGGATGGTGTGGACTTGATATCGAATTTCTCCTGTGCTTCCAGAATGGAACTAAAGATCTTGGTCTCTAGAGCCTGGTCGCCAAGACAATTTTGAAACTGACCTTCGCTGATGCCGCCCAACTGGCCGATTTGGCCGAGGGCGTTGAGGTAATCGGCGGCCCGTGTCCAATTGTCGAACGTGTTGAACAATGTTTCGATGAAGGCGAAATAGCGATCCGGTCCGGCGCAATGGGCGAGAATGGCGGCGTCCAGCGCCGGCCGGTTGAGGGGGAAATCCCTGGCAATAAACCGCACTTTTCCGGTCTCGACATATTCCGTCCGCAGACGTGGAAATGTCTCGGTATGAAAATCGCGGCAATGCGAACAAGTGAGCGAAAAATATTCGATCACAGAGACCGGCGCTTCAGGCGCGCCGATGGCCATGTCGCCGGCTTTTTCCCAGTTGCTCGCCGCCGCCGGCAGAGACGCCAATTGCAGCAGTGGCGGCGCCGCCACGGACCCGGCAATACCGGTCATCCCTGCTATCAAAAATCGTCTGGTGATCATGGCAAACCTCAATTGGGTCGAGCGTCTCAAGTATAAAGTGGCGCTCGCGTAGCCTCAAGCGTGGCAGTTGTATGGCGCATCAACAATGATGCGCGCGGCTAACTCTTGAGCGCCATGAATTCAAATAGTTAAGTGTCGCACGGCTGGCCCAGCACGGCCTCGCCGAGGCGAGCGAGAGCGCTCTTTACATCCGCGTTCCGGGTGCCCTGAAGGGTATCGGCTAGTGTTTTCGCCGAATCCGAGTCGAGCGCGCGTGCCGGCTCCGGCTTCTCGGCCGGGGATCTTTCGAGCGGCCCCTGGACGAGACGAAGCCGGTTTACCGCACGGTAGCCGAAATAACTGGCAATGCGCTCCAATATCTGGGGCTCCAAATGTTTCAACTCGGTGGCGAGCGGCCCGTCCACACGGAGACGCAGCACGCCATCGCTGCCGAGGCGTTCGGGCATGGAATGGCGCGCCAGTTCCTCGCCGACGATGGCCGGCCAATTGGTTAAGACGCCAGCCGATGCAAAGCCGCGCTTGCGGTATATCTTTTCCGTCACCTTGTGCAGGGCGGAAGCAAGAGGGCGCGACGGACGTGTCATTGGCATAGTATAGGCGCCCGGAGAAACGTTTTGGAATCCACAATGAATTTATCGTTGCCTTCTTCATTGTCCGAACCGCAATGAGCCCATCGGCATTGGCAGCGGAATTACTTGTCTGGTACGGCGCTCATGGCCGGGTTTTGCCGTGGCGGACGCCGCCCGGTGAACGCCCCGATCCTTATCGCGTTTGGCTCAGCGAAATCATGCTGCAGCAAACAACCGTCGCCACAGTTGGGCCCTATTTTAGAAACTTTCTCAGCCGCTGGCCCAACCTCCAGAATCTGGCGGCTGCACCGTTGGATGATGTGCTGCACGCTTGGCAGGGACTTGGTTATTACGCCCGGGCGCGGAATATGCTGCGTTGTGCACGGCAAATCGTGGAAAGCCATGGCGGCGTCTTCCCGCGAGATGAGGCGGCGCTCTTGAAATTGCCGGGGATCGGCCCCTACTCGGCGGCGGCGATCTCGGCGATCGCCTTTGCGCGCCCGGCCACCATTTTGGACGGCAATGTCGAACGCGTGATCGCGCGTCTTCGCCGGGTCGAGACACGCCTGCCGGCGGCCAAGCAGGAGTTGCGCCGGCTCGCCGCGGAGATCACGCCCACCGAGCGCCCCGGCGATTATGCTCAGGCGATCATGGACCTCGGCGCTACAGTCTGCACGCCCAAAAAACCGGCCTGCCCGAGATGTCCCTGGCGGGGCGCCTGCCGCGCATTCACTGCCGGAGTCCAGGAATCGTTGCCGCGAAAGACTCCGAAGCCGGAGCGCCCGTTGCGTCACGGCGTGGCTTTCTGGGCTGAGCGCGGCGACGGGCAAATTCTACTGCGCCGGCGGCCTGAAAAAGGCCTCCTCGGCGGCTTGATGGAAGTGCCGACGAGCGGTTGGCGCGAGACGCCGTGGCAGCCGCGTGCGGCGCGTGGCGAGGCGCCGGCAGAAGCGTACTGGCGTGCGCTGCCTGGTATCGTGGCGCACGGTTTCACGCATTTTCGTCTGGAAATCGCTGTCTATGCCGGCAAAGTGGATGGCCGC
>PTKB01000193.1 GCA_002937555.1 Alphaproteobacteria bacterium MarineAlpha10_Bin2
GCCGGAAGACCTCGCCATGTTCGACGCCGCTCTCGACATGGCTCAGCGCATTGGCAGCGCGGACGCGCTCGGCGAATGGCGGCAACGCGAATTGCTGCCCGGGCCGGACGTGAAGAGCCGGCAGGAGCGGCACGAATTCTTGCGCTGCGCCGCGCACACGCATCATCATCCTGTCGGCACCTGCCGCATGGGTGCGGGCGACGAAGCAGTGGTCGGACCAGATCTAAGGGTTCGCGGCACGGACGGGCTCTATGTGGTCGACGGCTCGGTGATGCCGAGCCTCACCACCGGGCCGGTCAATGCGGCGATCGTTGCCATTGCCGAGCGCGCCAGCGATGTCATACAAGGCCGCGCGCCCCTGGCGCCGATCACTTCCGTGCGCCCGGCGTGAGGTCAGGTAACCGCGCGGCCCTGGCCGATGCGCGGATGGGGTCGGCCGCCATCGGATATCGCCATCACGATCATGATTTCATCAGGCCGGGGCGCATCCTCAACCGCCACGGTGATGGTATCGAACTCATCGAACGACCAGATATTGTCTTTGTTGGCGAGCGGTACATCGATCGACGTGCCGGCGGAGCCGATTTTGGCCGTGTGCGGGATAATCGATTCACCGCCGCCGACGGCGGCGCGCATGGGCTTGCCCAGTGTTGGATGGAGTACCGCCGCGGCGTGCTCGACATCGCCATTGACGCCGACAATCGCCGATTTACCGTAAGCCACCGGCGTCCCATCCAACATGGCGACCGCCTCGGGCATCAGCGCGTCGCCGAGCGCCAGCGCGCTGTCGAACAGCGCCGACAGGTCTTCCTCGAATCGCCCGGCAAAAGGATTTTGGATAACCGCGATAGCGGCCACCCGGCATACCGGCCTGAGCGCGGGAGAGCCCGCTTCGGCCACCACACGCTCTTTCACAAATACTGTTTTTCTCGCTGTCATGTTCCTGATTTTCCTCTCTCCGCCGGTTGCGTGGCGTTCGCAGGGTTATGGTACATTGTCTCAATGTTCCGCAAAGCCTATATGCGCATGGGGCTTTTCGCGCTTGTCCTCACGCCGCACGGTGCCTTGGCGGTCGAGCCGTCCGGACCGAGCGCGCCTGTCCGGCTTGAGATCGTCAATGCGACCGGCACCTCGCGCCTCGCTTGCCAGCTTGTGCTGGCCCATTTCGTGACCCAGGATATCGCTCCGATCCCGGCCGGGGAGGAAACCGTTATCACGCTCCGCCGCGATCTCGATGAGGGCACGTTGACCTACCAGCGGGGCGAAGGACGGCGCATGGCGGTGGAAAATATTCTGTGCGGGATCGTCGACAATTGGCGGGCGACACGAAACGATCTCAACCTTGCCGATTTGCGCACTGGCCATCACGCGAATTTAAGAGTCATTTGCAAGGCGCAGAATTCGCTTTCCTGCATTAATCCGGGCGCAACGGAATGAACCATAGCTATGACTATGTGATCGTCGGCGCCGGCTCGGCGGGCTGTGTTTTGGCCAACCGGCTGTCGGCCGACGCGAGCGTCCGCGTGCTGGTGCTGGAGGCCGGCGGCTGGGACCGCGATCCGTTGATTCACATCCCCCTTGGCTGGGGCAAGATTCTGCAAGGCCGGTTGCACGATTGGGGCTATTTTTGCGAGCCCGAAGACAATGTGAATGGCCGCAAGGTGGAATGCGCGCGCGGCAAGATCGTCGGCGGCTCGTCGTCAACCAATGCCATGGCCTATGTGCGCGGCAACCCGGCGGATTACGACGGCTGGGCGCAATCCGGCCTCGACGGATGGTCCTATGCCCATGCGCTCCCCTATTTCCAAAAGCAGGAAACTTGGGAAGGCGGCGGCGACGACTATCGAGGCGACTCGGGGCCGCTCGGCACGCAGTTTTGCCGCTATCGGGATCCACTGGTCGAGGCCTTTGCCGCCGCCGGTCAGGCCGCCGGTTTCAGCTGGACCGAGGACTATAACGGCGCCCAACAAGCAGGCTTCGGGCGCCTTCAGATGACAATTCGGAACGGCCGGCGATGCAGTGGCGCCACCGCCTATCTTCGCCCGGTGTTACGGCGCCAAAACCTCACGGTCGAGGTCGAGGCGCTCACCACGCGGGTTCATTTCGAAGGCGCCGCGGCGACAGGTGTCGACTATGTGAAGGAAGGCCAGAGCCACACAGTGCGGGCGGAGCGCGAAGTGATCCTCGCCGGCGGCGTGATCAACACGCCGCAATTGCTGATGCTTTCGGGCATTGGCGATGCGGCGGAGTTAAAGGCGCACGACATCCCGGTTCAGACGGCGCTCCCCGGCGTCGGCAAGAATTTGCGCGACCATGTGTCGGTGATCCTGATGTATCAACGCCGCGAGCCGGGGCCGTTCCACCGCAACATGCGCGCCGATCGTATCGTCCGCGACCTGGGCAGGGCCTATTTCTTCGGCACCGGTTTTGCGTCGGATGTTCCCGGCGGTGTGGTGGCCTTTTTGAAGAGCAACCCCGATCTGGCTTTGCCCGATCTGCAGTATCTCTTCACTGCCGCGCCGCTCGGTGCCTGGCCCTATTTCAAGCCGTTCAAGCAGCCGTTTACCGACGGTTTCGCTACCCGCCTCGTCATGCTGCAGCCGGAAAGTCGCGGCACGGTAAGCCTGGCGTCGGCGGACCCTGCGGCGCATCCCCGCATCTGGCAGAACTTTCTTGCTCACGATACCGATTGGCGCACCCTCCGGGCCGGCGTGAGGATCGCCCGCGACATCGCAGCTCAAAGCCCGCTCGCGCCCTTCATCGCCAAGGAAATTTTGCCCGGCAGCGACAAGGTATCGGACGATGCGATCGACGAAACCATCCGCAATACCGCAATCACCGTGCACCATCCCCTCGGCACCTGTCGCATGGGCGCGGAGGATGACGAGATGGTGGTGGTGGATGCCGAATTGCGGGTGCGCGGCACCGAGCGCCTGCGCGTCGTCGATGCTTCGGTAATGCCGACGCTGGTGCGCGGCAATATCAACGCCGCGGTGGTGATGATCGCCGAAAAAGCGGCCGATATCATCGCCGGTCACGACGTTCTGGCGCCATGCGGATGAAACCATGACCAGCAACGGCACCGCCTCCGGAAATTCCGACCTGTTCTACAACGAGCTGGAACCGTTCTACGAATTCGGCGAGTTCGTCGAGCTCGATGCCTATGCGCCGTTGCCCGACGATTGGGTGGTCATTATCTCCGACGTTCAAGGTTCGACGCGGGCTATCGAGGCGGGACAGTACAAGAAAGTAAATATGGTCGGCGCGGCGTCGATCACCGCCGTGCTCAACGTCTGCGGCGATATCGAAGTCCCGTTCGTCTTCGGCGGCGATGGCGGAACGCTCATCGTACCCGGCTCGCTGCGCGATGCGGCAAGCAATGCGCTGACCGGTCTTCGGGCGATGTCTCAAGCCACCTTCGGCCTGTCGCTTCGTGTCGGGGCCATTCCGATCGCGGATTTGCGCGCGCAAGGTACCGACGTCCGGGTCCGCAAACTCGAGCTTAGCCCGGGAAATTACCTGGCGATGTTCACCGGCGGCGGTGTCGATCTTGCCGACAGCCTGTTGAAAAATTCTCCGCCGGGCAGCCCCTATCTGCTAGAGGCTCAAGCGGGGATAGGCGAGCCTGATCTGCAAGGATTGTCGTGCCGGTGGGAACCGCTGAACCCGCGCAATGGGCGCATGATGACGATCATGGTTCAAGCCACCGACAGCGATCCGGCTGACGAAAGCCGCTTGCTCGACGACGTGGTGCACAAGATTTCCGAGCTTCTCGGTCACCGCCTGCAAGAATCGGCGCCGGCCAGTCCGCGCTCGATGAAGTTTAGATGGCCGCCGCGCGGTCTCGGGCTTGAAGCCCGCGCCACGGCCGGTGAGCAGTCGTTCTTGCGCAGCTATTTCGGCGTCTTGGTTTCGTCGCTCATTCAGTATTGGTGCGAACGGTTCGACCGTCAGGCGGGATCCTACAACGCGCCCGTCTACCGCGAGGAGCTGCGGTCGAACACGGATTTCCGCAAGTATGACGGCAGCCTGCGGATGGTGCTGGATGTGAGCGACAGTCAAGCCGAGCGGATCGCGCAGCATCTCCAGCGCGAGCAGGACGCGGGCCGTCTCATCCACGGTATTCACCTGGCCGACAGCGCCTTGATGACGTGCCTGGTGTTCAACATGCAACAAAGCGAGCATGTGCATTTTATCGACGGTTCCAACGGCGGTTTCGCGATGGCGGCCAGGGGCTTCAAGTCCGCTCTCAGCACGCGCGCCGCTTCACGATCTCGCGCAAATATTGCGAATGCCCCATCGAAAACAGGAGGCATCATCCAAGGGCGCTTGCGCAATATCACTGGCTACCAATCTACGACGAGCGGGATAGGTACTGTCAAATTGCACGGCAATCGGGCCTCTCCTCCAGTGTAGGCAGTCTTGCCTAGAACGAATATAATGGCATGGAATCACCAGGTTAAGCCATCTCCGCGGCGCCTGCCGACCGATTAAATTTTAACACTCCATTTACCTCACTGTGATAAGATATCGGGGTGAATTAGTCATGTTGATCTGCCCCATTTGAGTGGTCCAGTTTGAATGTTAGTGCATGGCCGGCTTTTGGTACATCGGGACGACGGTTTCCGGGGCCGGTGGGCGGTAGCCC
>PTKB01000194.1 GCA_002937555.1 Alphaproteobacteria bacterium MarineAlpha10_Bin2
ACAAAACCTGTTCGATTTGTTACTATCATAGAAGACCCCAGACAATCGAAGAGGTGAAAAATGACAACGAAAGTTGCGTTGTATTGTCGTGTCTCCACTCTCGACCAGACCATCGACAATCAGTTGATAGAACTTCGTGACCACTGTTCCAAAATGGAATGGGAGGTTGTGAAGGAATATGCGGATGAAGGTCTGAGTGGAACTCTCTCACGAGACAAAAGACCTGCACTCCAAGAAAGGACAGTCGGTCACACCGAAAAAAGTCTGATGGGGTGATTATTGAAAGTTACCCCACAACACCATCATTCCACTGTTACCGATTTCGCCAAGTTGCGCGGCTGATCGACGTCGGTGCCTTTGTTGACGGCGACGTGATAGGCGAGCAGCTGAACCGGGATGGTGTAGAGGATGGGCGCAACGAAGCTGTCCACTTCGGGCAATTCGATCGAGGCGCGGGCCATGTCGCCGAGCTTGGCGATGCCCCTGGCGTCGCTCAAGAACACCACCTGGGCGCCGCGCGCCACCACTTCCTGCAAATTGGAGGCGGTCTTCTCGAAAAGCGCGTCCGGCGGGGCAATGACGATCACCGGCACGTCCTTGTCAATGAGCGCGATCGGCCCGTGCTTGAGCTCGCCGGCGGCAAAGCCTTCGGCGTGGATATAGGATATCTCCTTAAGCTTGAGCGCCCCTTCCATGGCTACCGGATAGCCCGAGCCGCGGCCGATATAGAGCACGGTCTTGGCGTGGGTGAGCGATTCAGCGAGGCCGCGAATGCGCTCGTCATGGGCCAGCACGTCGGCGGCGCGCGCCGGCACTTCCGCCAACGCGTGAGTGAGCGCCGCTTCGCGCTCGGCGTCCACCGCGCCCTTGGCCCGCGCCAGCGCGAGGGCGAAACAGGCGAGCGTCACCAGTTGCGTGGTAAACGCCTTGGTCGAAGCGACGCCGATCTCCGGCCCGGCATGGGTCGGCAGCATGATATCGGCTTCGCGCGCCATGGTGCTTTCCGGCACGTTCACCACGGCGACGATATGTTGTCCCTTTTCCTTGGCGAAGCGGAGCGCCGCCAGCGTGTCCGCAGTTTCACCGGATTGCGAGATGAACAGCGCGACACCGCCCTCGGCCAAAGGCGGCGTGCGGTAGCGGAATTCGGAAGACACATCGATCTCGACCGGAACCCCGGCCAGGCTTTCGATCCAATAGCGCGCGACGAGACCGGCATAATATGAGGTACCGCAGGCCGTGATCGAGACGCGGGAAACATCTTCGAGGGCGAACGGCAGGTCGGGCAAGCTGATGGCGCCGCTCGTCGGATTGACATAGGCGTTCAGGGTATCGCCGATGACGGCGGGCTGTTCGTGAATTTCCTTATGCATGAAATGGCGGTAGTTCTCCTTGCCGACCGCCTCGCCGTCATGCTCGGTCAGTTTTATCTCGCGCTCGACAACACGGTCCTCGGCATCGCGCACGGTGGCGCCGGTATGTTCGAGAACCACCCAATCGCCTTCTTCGAGATAGCTGACACGGCGCGTAAAGGGTGCCAGCGCCATGGCGTCGGACGCGAGGAACATCTCGCCTTCGCCGTGGCCCACTGCCAGCGGCGCGCCGCGCCGGGCGCCGATCAGCACGTCATGCTCGCCGGCGAAAATAATGCCGAGCGCGAACGCCCCTTCGAGGCGCTTCAGGGCGCGCGCGGTCGCCTCCGCCGGCGTCAGGCCTGTTTTAAGAAAAAAATGGATGAGTTGCGGCACCACTTCGGTGTCGGTGTCGGTGGCAAATTCATGGCCTTCGGCGGCGAGCTCGTCGCGTAGAGTCTGGAAATTCTCGATGATGCCGTTGTGCACCACCGCAACGCGCTCGGTGGCATGGGGATGGGCGTTGCTTTCGTTGGGGACGCCGTGTGTCGCCCAGCGCGTGTGGCCGATGCCGAGTGCGCCTGAGACCGGGCGCTGGTTCACCAGTTCTTCGAGTCCGCTCAGCTTGCCTGCGGCCCGGCGCAGATCGAAACCGCCGTTCACCAGGGTGGCGAGGCCGGCCGAATCATAGCCGCGATATTCGAGCCGCTTCAGGCCTTCGATGATTCTGGGCGCCGCATCGGCCGCGCCGATGACGCCAACAATTCCGCACACGCTACTTCGCTATCCTTTCGCTCGCCCGCTCTTTTGACCGCGCCCGGTCTTTTTATCGCGACGGCGGGCCGCAGCACCTTCGCGTTCGCTTTGCTCACCGCGCGCGATCGCAATGGCATCCGCCGAGACATCGCGGGTAATCACACTGCCCGCCGCCACCACCGCGCCGTCGCCGATCACCACCGGCGCCACCAGGGCCGAGTTGGAACCGATAAAGGCACCGGCGCCGATATCGCTCAACGACTTGGTGAAGCCGTCGTAATTGCAAGTAATCGTGCCGGCGCCGATATTGGCGCCGGCGCCGACGCGCGCATCGCCGATATAACTCAAATGATTGATTTTCGCACCCTTTTCGACGCGCGCTTTCTTCACTTCAACGAAATTTCCGATACGGGCGCCTTCGCCGATCTCGGCGCCGGGACGAAGCCGTGCATAGGGGCCGATGATCGCGCCGGCGCCCACCTCCGCCCCCTCAAGATGGCAAAAGGCGCGAATCTCGACGCCTTCGGCGACCGTTACGCCGGGGCCGAACACGGTATTGGGGCCGACCGTCACATCCGCGCCGAGTACCGTATCGAGGCTGAACCAGGTGGTCGCCGGATCCAGGAGCGTCGCCCCGTTTTTCATCGCTGTTTGGCGGAGACGCGTTTGCAGCACCGCTTCCGCCTCGGCGAGCTGGGCACGGTCGTTGATGCCCATGACTTCTTCCGGCGCTGCCATAGCATGGACGCAATCGAGGCCGCGAGCGCGGGCGCCAGCGACGATATCGGTGAGGTAATATTCGCCCTTGGCGTTGTCGTTGCCGACGTCGTCGAGAAGGGAAAAGAGATGCCCGCCGTCGACCGCGATGATGCCGGAATTGCACAGTGTAATTTGGGCGTCGACGGCATCGGCGTCGAGGCGTTCGACGATGCGCTCAAGCCTGCCGTCCGGCCCAAGAACGAGGCGGCCGTATGCGGCGTTGTCGTCGGGCTCGAAAGCGAGTACTGCGAGCGCCGCGCCGGCGCGCCTGGCAGCCAGCAAGGCGTCGAGCGTCTGCGCCGTGATCAACGGCACATCGCCATAAAGCACCAGCACATCCCCGCTGAATCCGTCGAGCGCCTGTTTCGCCATCAGAACCGCGTGGCCGCTGCCGAGGCGCTCCTGCTGGATGGCGATTTCGGCTTGCGGCGCGCCGTCAGGCAAGGATTGGCTGACGCTCTCCATGTCAGGCCCAAGGACCAGCACCAGGCGCTTCGGTGCGAGGCTGCGCGCGGTGGCGAGCACATGATGCAGCATCGGCCGCCCGGCAACCGCGTGCAGCACTTTCGGCCGGCGCGACTTCATGCGCGTGCCCTTCCCGGCTGCCAGAATGACGATGGCGGTCTCAGTCATGTGTCGGGTGGGTGCCATATGCTAGAATTAATCCGATGGCGCATGATCCGCCGATTCGCGCCGGTTTGCCAGCCCGCATTGGCGCATTATCTTGTTATGGGAAGGAATTAAGGCGGAAATGCGGAAACAATGGGATGCGGTGCTGTTCGATTTCGACGGCACTTTGGTCGATTCGGCGCCGGACATCATTGCCGCCCTCAACCGCCTGCTCGGCGAGCTGGGCCATACGCATGTGGACTATAATGCCTACCGCACCCGCGCCGGCGACGGCGCGAGAAACCTGCTCGAACAGGTCCTCGCCGGGCGCGGCGTGCGTTACACCGAAGACGAATGGCCCGCATTGGTGGAACGCCTGCTCGCGCATTATTACGAGATCATGACCGAGAACACGCGCCCCTATCCCGCCGTGCCGGATATCCTGGCGGAGATTTACCAGAGCGGCATGGCGCTCGCCGTCTGCACCAACCGCACCCATGCGACGACGGATCAGCTGCTCAGCCATTTCGGCCTCAAGGACATGTTCGGCGCGGTGATGTGCGCCGACAATGTGAGCGCCAAGAAACCCGACGCCCGCCATCTGCACGAAGCCATAGAACGTCTGGGTGCCACGCCGGAACGCACCATCATGGTCGGCGACACCGCGACCGATGTCGCGGCGGCGCGCAATGCCGGCATCAAAGTGGTGGCGGTCTCCTACGGCTATAGCGAGCGCCCGGCCGCCGACCTCGGCGCCGACGCGGTGATGGCGGATTTCAACGAACTGCCCACCCTCTTGGCACGCTGGAGCTGAGGCGAACGCGGCGTGCCTCGAGCGCTTGACAGCGGCGACTTCAAGGGCCTTATATCGCGCCGAGTGGGCGCTTAGCTCAGCGGGAGAGCACCGTCTTCACACGGCGGGGGTCACTGGTTCAAATCCAGTAGCGCCCACCAATTTCCTCTTTAACTTTCATATAATTAGAGGAAGTTGGTGCCCATGGGTTGCGTCCATCATGCGCTATACACACTGTATGCACACGACATCACCGGTAATTAGGCGAGAATATCCGCGTCTTCCTGCTGCTCTTTTCCGTCATCATCAATCTCTTCAATGTCGCCAGCGATTTTCAGTGACGACCGAGTCAAGGGCCGCGCGGAGC
>PTKB01000195.1 GCA_002937555.1 Alphaproteobacteria bacterium MarineAlpha10_Bin2
GGTACCGAGCCGACCTCGACCGACGCTCAGGTCGTTCTCGGCCGCTTGCGCACTGACCGTGGGCTCGTCGGCGGCGGCATGAAGCTGCATAAAGACCGCGCTTGCGAAGCGCTTCAGGGGCTTGCCGGCACGCTCGGCATGTCGCTCGAAGAAGCGGCGCTTGGCGCGCTCCAGATCCAAAAGTTCAGCATGGTGCAAGCGATCGAGCTCAACAGCGTGCGCCGCGGCTACGACGCGCGCGACTTTACGCTGGTCGCCGCCGGCGGCGCCGGTCCGCTCTTCGCCTGTGACATCGCGTTGGAGCTTGAAGTTCCGCGCGTTTTGGTGCCACCGCATCCGGGCATTTTATCGGCCACCGGCCTGCTCGCGACCGACATGCAACATGAGTTCGTCGCCACCGAACGGCAGCCACTCGCCACCCTCGACCGGGTGCGCCTCGTCGCGCGGTTCGAGGAGCTGACGAAGCAGGCCTATGCACGGCTCGACGCCGACGGCGTTGCGGAAGGGGATCGTCTGATCCGACGCCTGGCGGACTGCCGCTATGCGGGTCAGGGCTACGAGGTTCGCTTCGACGTGCCGGCGGGACAAATCGACGACGCTTGGATCGAGGCACTGGCCGAAGGATTTCATCGCGCGCACGAGGCGGAATATGGCCATCGCTTCGATGCGCCAGTCGAGATCATCAATATCCGCACGATTGGCATAGGTCGGATCCCGGAGCTCGTTTGGCCAAGGATCGAGAGCGGCGAGGCGGACCCGGCGGCGGCCGAGCTCCGGCGCGCGCCGGTCGTGTTTGAGGTCGACGGCAGCGGCGAGACCCACGAGACGCCATTTTACGATCGCGCTGCCCTGCGTGCGGGCAACCGCATCGCGGGACCGGCGATCGTCGAACAATACGACACCACGGTGGTCATTCCGCCGCGCTGCGAGGCGACCATCGATCCGTATGGCAATCTGCTGATCGACTGCGAAGCGATTGCCTCTCAACGCGGGCAGGCTCTTGCGGCGCCGATATTGCAACGCGTCATCGGCGGCGCATTCACGGCGATCGCACAAGAGATGGCGAGTGTGCTGTACCGCATGTCCTATTCCTCGATTATTCGGGAATCGGAAGATCTCGGCGCTGGCATCTTCGACAAGGACGGCCACATTCTCGCCGAGTCTGAATCGACACCGATGTTCATGGGTGCGATGCCGCGGATTGTGCAGAACGTCATCAAGCTCTTGGGCGATGACATCCACGAGGGTGACATTATCCTCCACAACGATCCCTACTACGGCGCCACCCATTCGCCCGATTGCGCGATTGTGGTCCCGATCTTCCGCCAGGGAGATCTCATTGGCTTCTCGGGTGCCTCCGCGCATCTGCTGGATATCGGTGGCTCGCATCCCGGCATCAACATCGACGCCGTCGACATTTACGCCGAGGGCAATATCTACCGGGCAGTGAAGCTGGTCGAGAAGGGCGTCCGCCGGGATGGCCTGTGGCGCCACATCCTCGAAAACATGCGCACCCCGACGCCGAACGAGGGTGACATTCAGGCGATGATCGCGGCGTGCGAGCTCGCCAAGAATCGCTATTTGGAGCTGGCCGAGCGCTATGGCTTGAGCGCGGTGGAGGCGGCCGGACGGCATTGGATGGACTATTCCGAACAAATGCTGCGGCGCGAGATCGCGAAGATCCCCGACGGCGAGTACGAAACCGACGTTGGCTATCTCGACGACGACGGTGTCAATCGGGGCAAGAAGCTACCCGTCAAAGTCAAGGTCATCATCGCAGGAGACGAAATCACTTATGACCTGACGGGCTCCAGCGACGAGGTGCCGACCGGATACAACGTGCCCTACGAGGGCACGACATGCTCCGCCATGGCGTTCATCACGCGTATGATGTTTCTCGATACCGTAACCTACCCGGTCTACGTGCCGCAGAACGAGGGCATGTCCCGGCCGATTAAGGTGATCGCGCCCAAGGGTTCGATTTTCAATCCGAACTTTCCACGCTCGTGTTTTGCGCGCTTTTGCCAGGTCCAGCGCGCTGTCGATCTGGTCCTGCGTGCCTTGGCGCCTATCGTGCCGGAAAAGATCACCGCCGGCAATTCGGCTCATCTGCATTTCATCTCCTATTCTGGCTTCGACACAAAAGAGGGCGAATATTGGGTCTATCTCGAGGTCAATGAGGGTTCGTACGGAGGGCGTCCGGACCGCGACGGCTTGGATGCCGTGGATTCCCTCATTGCCAACACCCGCAACAACCCGATCGAGGAGCTCGAATGGCGCTTCCCGATGCGGACGGAGCGTTACGAGCTACGCGACGAGTCTTGCGCTGCAGGCAAATGGCGCGGCGGCATCGGCATTGTGCGGGTCAATCGCATGCTGGTCGATACGATCGTCACATGCGAGGGCGAGCGGCATGAATCCGATGAGCCGTGGGGAATTTTCGGTGGCGATGCTGGCCTCAATGCTTCGGTCGTCCGCAATCGCGGCCAGTCGAACGAAGAGAGTTGGCCATCGAAATTTACCGGCCTTACCCTCGCCGCCGGAGACACCGTCGAGATTACGGTACCCAATTCCGGCGGTTACGGCGACCCGCTCGAACGCGATCCCGAACTCATCCTTTCGGACGTGCTCGACGAATTCACCACGGTCGAACTCGCCCGTGAGAAATATGGCGTGGTGATCGAGCCCGGGACGTTGCGCCTAGACCGCAACGCAACCAAACGGCTGCGCGCCGAGCGCTGTAGCGCAGCACGCCTGCTTGAGCCAGCGTGATGCTGCACTAGCCCCGGACCAACTCAAACAGCTTTTGAATTATTTGAGACGGCCATGGCAACAACGAGTCCAGATGTAATGGAGGCGCTGGAAGTAATCTTTTCGACGGATTCCGATATTTATCAAGAGCGTGGATTTCAACGCCGTGTTGGTCTCGCGCGCCGCCATCAACTTTCCTTCGGGTCCTGCAGCCGGGGCCGGCCAGCATAGCGCCAAGCGCCGGCGAACCAAATTGCCGGGTGTCAGGCCAGGCGATTAGGCGGCGGCGTGCCGGCGAAAAAAGCGTCGAGATTGTCGAGCGCCTGGAGGCCCATGCCGCTCCGCGTCTCAACCGTAGCGCTGCCGATATGGGGCAACAGGAAAGTGTTGGCGAGGCGGGCATAGCCGGGATGGATATTGTCGGGCTCGCCGCGATAGACGTCGAGACCGGCGGCCCGGAGGCGCCCGGATTCTAAAGCGGCGACCAAGGCGTCGTCGTCCACCACGTCGCCGCGCGCCGTGTTGATGACAATGGCGCCTTCCGGCAGGCGTGCGATGTTCTCGGAATTGAGAAAATTGCGCGATTGTTCGTTGGACGGGCAATGCAGGCTGAGGAAATCGGCGCATTCCAGAAGTGATTCGGCCTTATCGTGCCAGACGGCGCCGGCTTCCAGTTCGGCATCGAGCCGGCTGCGGTTGTGATATTGAATTTCCAGCCCGAAGGCGCGGGCGCGCTTCGCAACGGCGCGGCCGATGCGGCCCATGCCGAGAATGCCGAGGCGCTTGCCGCCGATCTCGCTGCCGGTCATGTAAAGCAAATGTATGTCGCTCCAGCCGCCGCTCCGCATGACCGCTTCGCCCTCGCCGGCGCGCCGCGCCGCGCCGAGCAACAGCAAGAGCGTGAGATCGGCGACCGCATCCGTGAGCGCATCGGGCGCGTGGGTGACGACAATGCCGCGCGCCTTCGCCGCCGCGAGATCGACATGATCATAGCCGGCGGTGAAACAGGCGACGATCTTCACGCTTTCCGGCAGGCGCGCGAAAACCTCACGCGTCATCGGTTCGCTGCTGCATATGAGCAGCCCATCGGCGCCTTCGGCAGCCGCGATCAGGCCATCGAAATCATAAATCTTGTCGTCGCGATTAAGGCGCGCGTCATAGCTGGAAAGCGCCCGCGCCTCGACGGCCGGCGGCATGTCTCGGGTAATCAGCAGCATGGGTTTCTTGGTCATGTCTGGAACTTTCTGAACCGGCCCTCCTGGTGAATGCTACCAGAACCGCTTGTTTGCGAATGCCTTGCCCGATCCCGTCTTTAAATAGTGCTCGAATTCCCGAGCTCGGTGTTCTTCGAGAAATGCATGATAGCTGACCAATTTCCAGGGTTTGTACTTGGACGTGTGCACGGAGCCTCCGGCATTGTGGGTTGCGATACGTTTTTTTAAGTCTGAGGTGAAGCCGACATATCTTTGTTCGGGAAACGCTTCGCTCTGAATAAGGTAGACGTAAAACATCTTGCGCTTCCTGGACCGACCACTGTTAATAAACAATAATATTTTCTCCCGCCTAAGCCATACTACATTCCATACTACATTTTTTTGGAGCTACTCGGCGATCTCGGGTCCCTTTCCAACCAACCCCAATGAAGTCCCCAAGTGCGCATGACCCGGGCGTCCTCAAAAGCGTTCCCGTCTGCCAGAGGCCGTAGCTGAAAGGCAGGAGCTTGCGCGTACGATGGCGCAGGCACCACGGTTCAAGG
>PTKB01000196.1 GCA_002937555.1 Alphaproteobacteria bacterium MarineAlpha10_Bin2
TATCTCGTTCTGGGATGATGACATGACCGATTGGCCAATCCTTTCCACTGTCACCTTCCTGCCGCTCCTGGGTGCGGCATTCATCCTCGTCATCCGCGGCAACGAAGCGACGATCGCGCGCAATTCCCGTCATGTGGCGTTGTGGACGACCGTCGTAACCTTTGGGTTGTCGTTGTTGCTGATCGCCGGCTTCGATACGACGACGGCCGAATTCCAGTTCGAAGAATACGCCCCTTGGCTGCCCGAGTTCGGCATCGGTTACCATCTCGGCGTCGACGGCATCTCGGTCTTTTTCCTGTTGCTGACCACTTTCCTGGTGCCGATTTGCATCATTTCCTGCTGGGACGCGGTGAAGACCCGGGTACGCGAATACATGATTGCGTTCCTGGTCTTGGAAACGCTGATGATCGGCGTGTTTTCTTCTCTCGACCTGCTGATGTTCTACATCTTCTTCGAAGGCCAGCTCATCCCGATGTTCCTGATCATCGGTATTTGGGGCGGCGCCCGGCGGGTCTATTCGGCCTACAAGTTCTTCCTCTATACCCTGGTCGGCTCAGTGCTGTTCCTGCTCGCCATTCTGTACATGTATTACCAGGCCGGCACGACGGACATTCCGGTCTTGATGAACGAAGTGTGGGCGCCGGCGGTGCAAACCTGGCTGTGGCTCGCCCTGTTCGCTTCCTTCGCTGTCAAGCTGCCGATGTGGCCGTTCCACACCTGGCTGCCCGATGCCCATGTCGAGGCGCCGACGGCGGGCTCGGTCATCCTCGCTGGCATACTACTAAAAATGGGCGGCTACGGATTCTTGCGTTTCTCGCTGCCGATGTTCCCTGACGCCAGCGAATTTTTCGTGCCCTTCGTCTTCTCGCTCTCCGTCGTGGCGGTGATTTACACCTCCTTGGTCGCCCTCATGCAGCAGGACATGAAGAAGCTGATCGCCTACTCCTCAGTCGCCCATATGGGCATCGTGACGATCGGCATCTTTACTTTCACCGGCCAGGGCATCGAAGGCGGGATATTCCAAATGCTCAGCCACGGCGTGGTCTCCGCCGCATTGTTCCTGATTGTCGGCGTCGTCTATGACCGTGTGCATTCGCGTGAAATCTCCTCTTACGGCGGGCTGGTGCACCGCATGCCGGTCTATGCCTTCGTCTTTATGGTGATCATGCTCGCCTCCATCGGTCTTCCGGCGACGAGCGGCTTCGTCGGTGAGTTTCTTATTTTTGTCGGTGCCTTCCAGGTCAACACATGGGTCGCCATGTTGGGCCTGACCGGAGTCATCCTCGGCGCCGCATACATGCTGTGGCTCTACCGCCGGGTGATTTTCGGCGAACTCAAGAAAGAAAACCTGAAATCCATCACCGATTTGAACATGCGTGAAATCGGCATTTTTACACCGCTCGTGGTCTTGGTATTGTTCATGGGCATATACCCCAAGCCATTCCTCGATGTGCTCCATGTCTCGGTGGAAAATTTGGTCGCGCAAACGCAGATGGCGCGCGCCGGCGGCGCGGCTGTTGTCGCCGATCTGTTGCCCGACGCGCTGGTCCGGGTGATGAGGTAGAATCGTCATGGCCGAATTCACCGCACCGGATTATCTCACTGCCCTGCCGGAAATCTTTCTCGCAGCCGTCTCCCTCGTTCTCCTCATGGTCGGCGTTTTCCTCGGCAACCGGTCGACCAACCTGCTGACCTGGTTGTGCGTCGTCGCCATGGGTGCGGCGTTCATCATGGTACTGGCTGGCTCGCACGCTTACAGCACCACATTCTTCGGCATGTTCGTGAGCGACAGTTTCTCCATATTTATGAAATGCCTGGTGTTGATCGGCGCCGCGGTGACATTGGTCATGGGGATGGGATACGTGAAGCGCGAAGGCATGAACCGCTTCGAATTTCCGATCCTCATTCTGTTCGCGACGCTCGGCATGTTGCTGATGATTTCGGCGAACGACCTCATTGCGCTTTACGTCGGCCTCGAATTGCAAAGCCTGTCGCTTTACATCGTCGCCGCATTTCGGCGCGAATCGCTGCGCTCGAGCGAGGCCGGCCTGAAATATTTCGTTCTCGGCGCGCTCTCCTCCGGCATGCTGCTGTACGGCTGCTCGATGGTCTATGGATTCACCGGCTTCACCGGCTTCAACGACATTGCCGCGGCGATCGGCCATGGCGGCGGCGACGCGCACGGCGCCGCATCCATTGGCATTCTCATCGGATTGGTGTTCATCACCGCCGCGCTGGCCTTCAAAGTATCCGCCGTGCCGTTCCATATGTGGACGCCGGATGTTTACGAAGGTGCGCCCACGCCGGTCACGGCGTTCTTCGCTGCGGCACCCAAGATTGCCGCGATGGCGCTGTTCCTGCGCGTCCTGCTCGGGCCGTTTCACGAATTGCTGTCGCAATGGGATCAGATCATCGTTTTCATTTCCATTGCCTCCATGGCGCTCGGCGCGTTCGCGGCCATCGGGCAGAAGAATATCAAACGGCTTATCGCCTACAGCTCGATCGGCCATATCGGCTACGCGCTGGTCGGACTTGCCGCCGGGACCCCGGAAGGCGTGCGCGGCGTGCTGATTTATTTGGCGATTTATATGGTCATGTCGCTTGGCACCTTTGCCTGCATTCTCGCCATGCGCCGGCGCGGCCAGATGGTGGAAAAGATCGAAGATCTCGCCGGTCTCTCCAAAACCAACCCGGCGATCGCATTGGCGCTGGCGATCTTCATGTTTTCGATGGCGGGAATTCCGCCCTTGGCCGGCTTCTTCGGCAAGCTTTATGTCTTTCTTGCCGCCATCGAGGAGGGCATGTATGGGCTCGCGGTGATCGGCGTGCTCACCAGCGCGGTCGGCGCCTATTACTACATTCGTATCGTCAAGCTGATGTATTTCGACAAACCGGTCGAAAGTTTCGACAAGCCAATAGGGGCTGAACTCTCTACGGTTTTGGTCGGTACGGGCGTCGTGACAATGTTCTTCTTCGCCTATCCGACGCCCGTCCTGGAGGGTGCGCAGGCCGCCGCGGCACTGCTCTTTCCCTGATCGCGAGGCCAAAATGACGACGCCACGACTGCCGGCGGAATTCCGGTTGGTCGAGATGGACTCGGTCGACAGCACCAACGCGGAGGCCAATCGCTTGGCTTGCGCCGGAGCCGCGGATGGAACAATCGTCTGGGCGCAGCGCCAAACCGCCGGCCGCGGACGGCGCGGCCGGACGTGGACATCGGAGCCTGGAAATCTATACGCGTCATTCGTTCTCCGGCCGGGCTGCGCACCTATGCAGGCCGCGCAGTTGACGTTCGTTGCCGCCCTGGCCGTCCGAGATTTGCTGTCCATATACTTAAACAACAGCGATTCCATTGCCTGCAAATGGCCGAATGACGTGTTGGTAGAGGGGCGGAAGATTTCCGGCATACTTCTTGAAACTTCGACGTCGGGAAGCGGTGTCGTCGACTGGCTGGGTCTCGGCATCGGCGTAAATTTACGCCACCACCCCGACATCGGCGACCGCCATCCGGCTACCAATCTTTGCGCCGAAGGCGCCGGTGAAGTGGACGCGTCATCGGCTCTGGAGAACCTCGCGATTGAATTTGCGAAGCGGCGCACAGAGTGGCTTCAGGGCGGCTTCGCATCCGTACGCGAGGCGTGGCTGAAACATGCGTATGGACTTGGCCGCACGGCGCATATCAAACTGGAGAACGCCAGCCATAGCGGCACATTCATGGGCATTGACGAAAGTGGGGCCTTGCGGTTAGAGGCGGACGACGGAGCGGAGCGGCTGTTCGCCGCCGGCGAAGTAACTTTCGAAGGGAGCGGCTAGTCATGCTACTGGCCATCGATGTCGGCAATACCAATACCGTGTTCGCGGTGTTCGACGGCGAAGAGATGCGTGGCCAATGGCGTGCGGCGACCGACGTGCAGCGCACCGCCGACGAACACGCCGTCTGGTTCAGCCAGCTCATGTCGCATCACGGCCTGAAGCTCGACGATATCGACCATGTGGTCCTGTCGACGGTGGTGCCGCAATGTTTAAGCGCGCTCAAATTGCTGTGCGAACAATATTGCGGTTGCACGCCCATGGTGGTCGGCGAGCCGGATGTCGAGCTCGGCATCGCCGTGCATGTCGCGCAGCCGGGCGAAGTCGGCGCCGACAGATTGGTCAATACGGTTGGTGCGCATAAACATTATGACGGCCCCCTGATCATTGTCGATTTCGGCACTGCGACGACGTTCGATGCGATCAATGAAGACGGCTCCTATGAAGGCGGTATCATCGCACCGGGAATAAACCTGTCGCTCGAATCCCTGCATCAGGCGGCCGCGCAACTTCCGAGAATTGCCGTGAGCCGTCCCGAGCGCGTTATCGCTAAATCCACCGTTCCAGCCATGCAGTCGGGAATCTATTGGGGATATATCGGCCTGATCGAAGGCATCGTTCAGCGCATGAAAGAAGAATATGGCGCCGCCATGACGGTGGTTGCCACCGGCGGGCTCGCCGATTTGTTCTCGG